>JAKLHG010000081.1 GCA_022710255.1 Candidatus Hydrogenedentota bacterium | reverse complement strand
CCGCCAGGTCATCCATCACCACAGCAATGGCCGGCACTTCGGCTTCGCAACAGGCCAAAAACAACGCTGCACCTGCCAGAAAACACAAACTCACGGACGTTCCACATCGGAGCAAGGCCCGATACAAACGATTCATCTTGGATTCCTTTCTTCACTGGTACACAAAAGATTGACAATGCATGATCAAATAAGGCTAAAAAAGGCATCCTAACGAATCCGCCGCCAGCGATTCAATCCTTGCCATCTCCGTTTTGACCAATCCGCGGGGTACTTCTCGGCCGAAGGCACAAGACCTTTTGTGCTTTCACAGGTCCTACACTTCGCCCGGAAGAAGAGGCGCCTTCGGCGCAACTATCTTTGTATTGTGTTACTGTGAGCGCCGGCATCCTTGCCGACAGTGATAATCTTTTCGGCAAAAATGCCGGCAATGATGCCGGCGTTCCCAGTGTTGAAAACTCATAATTAATTGTCAGTGGAATCGCCGTAAGCACCTACAAATATTATACTTCTTTCACGCCGAACAACTGGTTCCGGTTTCCCCTCGTTGATGGGGAGGCGTCGCCTCATACCGGGTTGAGCCCCAAATTACCCCCTATCGCTTGCTTCGCTGGAACAGAACGGCAGCGACGATGATGAAGCCGGTGAGCATGAGGCGCCCCGCTTCACCTACGGCATTCAGGCTGAGAATCTTTTCGAGGTAGCCGATGGTCAGTGCGCCGACCAGGGTCAGCGCCATGGAACCGCGCCCTCCCATGAGGTTCGTGCCGCCAATGACGACAATGGCAATGGCCGTCAATTCATAGGAACCGCCCGCCTCCGGATCGCCCTGGGTTTCCTGGGCGGCTTGGCAAATGCCGGCAATGGCGGCGAAGAGGCCGCTCATGGCGTAGGCTAGGGTTTTAGTGAAGGCGACGGCCACCCCGGAGAGGCGCGCCGCCTCCTCGTTGCCGCCGACGGCGTACATATACCGTCCCGGCCGGAATCGGGCCAGCAACAGGCCGGCACCCACCGCGCAGGCCAGAAACACCAGGGTGACCACCGCCACGTTATCCCCCAGGATCCGGGCGTTGAGGAAATTAAAAAAACCGGGGAAGTCAAGATAAACGAAACCGTCCGCCGTTTCCACGCCCTGGGAGATTTTGCGACCGCCTGAGATGTACTTGGCCACGCCTCGGGCAAAGACCATCATGGCGAGGGTTGCGATAAAGGGCTGCACCCGGAACCGTGAAATGAGCGTGCCCGAAGTGACGCCGCAAGCCAGACCGACCAACAGGCACAGCGGCACCGCGACCAGGGGACTCCAGCCCCAGTGAATCATGAACAGGGCGGAGGTGACGGCGACCAGGCCAAGCACGCTGCCCACGGCCAGATCGATGCCGCCGGTGATGATGACCAGGGTCATGCCGCAGGCCAGAATGCCATACCGCGAAATGTGGCGCAGCATATCGCGGTGCGCATCCCAGCGGAAAAAGGATCCTTCCGCATTGAACAGGGCGCCCAGGCACAGAATAATGACCAGCGCGAGCGTCGCCCGGATGAAAGGTTGGGCGAGAACCCGGCGGAGGCGGTCGAAACGCGGATTATCGTTCATAGTCATTTCCTTTAACACTTCCCATGGAAGCGGCGAGCACCGCTTCCGGTGTGGCGGCGCCGCGGTCGAAGGCCGCCGTCACCCGGCCCTGGTGCAGCGCCAGGATACGGTCACTCAACGCGAGCAGTTCCGGCATTTCCGAGGTGATCAGCACTAGGGCGATGCCGGACGCGGTCCATGCGTTCATCAGGGCGTAAATATCATGCTTGGCGCCCACGTCCACGCCGCGGGTCGGTTCATTCAGCAACAGCACCCTCGGTTCCGTCTCCAGGCATTTGGCCAGCGCCACTTTCTGCTGGTTACCGCCCGACAGGGTCGCCACTTCCCGGGTCAGCGCGGCCACGCGGATATGGAGCGCCTCTTTGAGCGCCTCCGCGGCGCGCCGTTCCAGGTCTTCGCGCAGCAGGCCGCCGGGCGAAAGGCGCGGCAACGCCGCCAGACTGATATTGTGAATAACGCTCATGGACGGCACCAGCCCCTCACGCTTACGGTCGTTGGAAAGAAGGGCGAGCCCGTGCCGCAGGGCATGGGCCGGGGAACCGGGCCTGTAGGGCGCGCCGTCAACCCGAATCTCCCCGCCGGTCAGGCGTCCATACACGCCGTAGAGCCCGTTTACCAGAACCTCGGCGCCGGAGCCCTGCAATCCCGCCAAACCCAGGATTTCACCACGGCGCAGGGAGAAAGATACCCGGTCGACGGCAGGCCGGGGACGCCCGCCGGGGTCGGGCACGGAAAAGTCCGTCAGTTCAAGGACAGGCGTTCCCGGCGCCTTCGCGTCGCGAAAGATTTGTTCACTCATCGGCCGCCCTATCATCCACTTCACCAGGGTTTCCCGGGGCAGCCGGTCCCGCTCCTCCGTGCCGATGTACCGCCCATCCCGCAGGACGGTGATGCGGTCGGCGACGCGGTAGATTTCTTCCATCTTGTGGCTGATATAAATGATGCCGCAGCCCGCCCGTTTCAGGGATTCCATGACCGTAAACAGGCGTTCCACCTCGGGTTCCGTCAGCGCGCTGGTCGGTTCGTCCATGACCAGGATTCGCGCCTCGAAGGCCAGCGCCTTGGCGATTTCGATGCTCTGCTGCACCCCGACGGAATACGCGCCCACGGGTGCGCCCGGTGTCACCGGAACCCCGAGACGGTCCAACAAGACGGCGCAGGCTTCCCGCTCACGCTGGAAGCGCAGCCATCCGGCAGGACCCGCCTGTTCCCGGGCAAGAAAGATATTGTCCGACACGGTCATGGACGGGATGAGCGACAGTTCCTGGTGAATGATGGAAATACCCTGCCGAGCGGCATCCTGGGGCGATCCGAAACGTGTTTCCCTGCCGTACAGGGCGATTGTGCCCGCATATTCCGTATAGATGCCAGCCAGGATGCGCATCAACGTGCTTTTCCCCGCGCCGTTTTCTCCGGCAAGCACATGGGTCTCCCCCGCTCGCAGGTCCAGCCGCACGTCTTCGAGCACGATTTGCCCGGAAAAAGACTTGCCGATTCCCCTCATTTCGAGCAGGAGTTCAGGCATGCATTCATTTCCCTCAAGCGCCGTGTGACCTGTCTCAGGGGGCATGTGGGAGCCGTTGGGTTAGGCGCGTGGCTTCCCGCCCGGTGGAGGCTTCGTTCAGAAAGGAATCCACGACCTGCGTATACTCTTCCGTATACCGGCCCAAAAAATCCCAATGCCCCGCGCCCTTGAAAAAATGCAGCCGTTTCAGCGGCGCGGCGCAACGCTCGTAAATGGACTGCGTTTCATGCACGGGTATTTCAACTTCCGAATCCCCGGCCAGCACCAGTGTGGGCGCGGATGCATGGGCAACATAGTCTACCGGCCGCATGCGCCAGGGCGGCACGCCCGCAATCACGCCGAAACCCACATAATACGGATAGGCAATAAAGTGGGGTGTCTTGAACATGGCCAGCCGGTTGCGGACGGCGTTCACCAGTGTATCATAACTGGACTCGATAATGGCGAACGAAAGGTCGGGCAGGTCCGGCATCGCATAGCAAATGGTGGCGGCCCCCAGGGATATACCATCAGCACCGATATACCCATGGCCCCGGTCCTTCAGAAAATCAAAACAGGCGACCAAGTCCTTCCGTTCCCGCCAGCCGATAGTCACGGCACGGCCTTCACTCCTTCCCGAGGCGCGCAGGTCCGGAAGCAGCACACTGTAACCCCGGTCCAGGAAAAATTCACCCCGGCTCCGGCAGGAAGTACGATTACCATCTATTCCGGCCAGCAGAATCACCGCCTGGTCATCGGAGGCCTTGATATACCAAGCCGACAGGTTGATGCCGTCCTCCGTGGTGATGGTCACCGATTCCACCGGGTGTCCCGCAAAGGTATCGGGGTCTTCAAACTGATCCACACGGGGGCGAATCGTAAAATACACCCCGAACACCGTTGTGGCCGTCCACAGCAACAGGAACAGTGTGAGGCCCGCATATCCTAATCTTTTTAGCCATTTGCGCATAATTAAATCCTCAATCAACAGGTTTAAAGGGGGACCCAGGCATTTGAACCAGAATGCCCGGCAAAACACATTTATCGGTCTATTGGACTGACAAATACCGACTTTGGTTTTACTGCCCGTACATCTCCTCACCTTTACTTAAAGACAGGTGGTTTTGTGTACGCTCTGAGAGGAACCCTGTAATTCTTAATTCTTAATTCGTAATTCCCCTTCCCCTGCCTGCCCGTGGTAGAATGTTGTTTTGCACAGAGATTATAAGGTAGGTTCCACGAGTACAGGAAGGAATAACCACCATGTCCATCAAAGAACGCGCAATCAAAGCCCGCGAAGAAATGCGCCATCACTTGCATGAAGAACTGTTGCCCTTCTGGTCCACCCACGGCGTCGACCCCGAATACGGCGGGTATCTGACCTACCTGGACAAAAACGGCAACCCGACCGGCGAAACGGTCAAAACGATGCTGTGTCAGGCCCGAATGATTTACACCTATTCGTCGGCCCATCGCGCGGGCCTGGGCGGCGGCAAATTCCTAAATATCGCGGCGCAGGGCGTTGATTTCCTGGTACGCCATTTTTTGGACAAGAAGTATGGCGGCTGGTATTGGACCTGTGAACAGGACGGCACGCCGCTGGACCGCGCGAAAATCATGTATGGCCACAGTTTCGCCATATACTGCCTCAGCGAGTATTTCATGGCTTCGGGAAACCGGGATGCCCTTGACCATGCGGAGGCTACGTACAGCATCATCAAGACCCGCGCAGCGGATATCCAGCACGGCGGTTTCGGCGAGTTTTTTGAAGAGGACTGGTCTCCCAAAGCGCCGGGCGTTTATGGGGGCGACCGCAAATCGCTCGATGTGCACATGCACCTCATGGAAGCATTTACCAACCTGTACGAGGCGACGGGATACCACGGGCACAAGGCGGATACCCGGCGCGTCATCAACCTGATCTTCGAGCGCATGGTCCACCCGGAATACGGAACGGGCATCGCCCAGTTCGCTTTCGACTGGACACCGCTGCGTGCGATCCTGTTTAAAAATGTGTGGGGATCGGACCGGGACGTGGCGGACACAGAGGGTCGCCCGCTGAACAACACCAGTTTCGGCCATAATGTGGAGTTCTGCTGGCTGCTCCGTCACGCCTTAAAAATATTGGGCATGGACGAGGCGCCTTACCGGGAACGGATGCGCAAGATGTTCGAACACTGTCATCGCTACGGCATCGACTGGGAACGGGGCGGCGTCTACTGTGAAGGCCCCAATGATGGCCCCGCCCGGGAACGCAACAAGGAGTTCTGGCAGCAGGCAGAGACCCTGGTCGCCATGCTGGACGCGTACCTGCTTCTGGGCGAAGATAAATACTGGGACGCCTATGAGAATGTGCACCGCTTCGTGATGGACACGGTCATTAACCACGAGGTGGGCGAATGGTATCCCCTCTTCGACGAAAACAACAACCGATTGTGGGACTATATGGCGCACGCGTGGAAGATTAATTATCACACGGTCCGGGCGGCAATCCAGAGCGAAAAGCGGTTGACGGCCATTCTGGAAGGTTGAAGGTCGAAATCCTTTGGTTTTCCACGGCTTGACGCTCTCTTCTTTGGGCTGCCGCTGGACGGGTCCGTTTCAGAATAGGTTTTTCTGGTGGCAATCAGGGGTTTCCAGCGGCTTTCAGTAATTGGACCGCCTCGTGGTAGGAGTGGTGGTTGAAGATGTAGGAACCCGCGACAAGCACATTTGCGCCGGCGTCCACCACGGCGGGAGCCACGTTTTCGTCGATGCCGCCGTCCACCTCCAGGTCGACGTCACCAATCATGTCGCGAATATTCCTGATCTTGGTCAACATTTCGGGGATAAAGGACTGCCCGCCAAATCCTGGATTGACGCTCATCACCAACACCATGTCCACCATCTTGGCCAGGTAGGTGATACTGATTTCGGGTGTGCCCGGATTGAGTACGATGCCCGCTTTGCAGCCCATGTCCTGAATGCGCCGTATAAGGCGATGCGGATGCCGGGTCGCCTCGATCTGGATGGTGATGATATCGGCACCCGCGTCCACAAAGCTTTCGACGTAGTCTTCCGGCCGCTCTATCATCAGGTGCACATCGAGCGGCACATGACAGATGCTGCGAAGTTTGGCAAGCACAGGGGGGCCGAAGGTAATATTGGGCACAAAATGCCCGTCCATGATGTCACAGTGAATCATGTCAGCGCCCGCTTCGGCAATAGCGCGTATTTCTTCCCCCAGCCGGCTGAAATCACAGGCGAGCAAGGAGGGGGATACTTTTATTATTCGTTCGGACATGAGCTTAATACTTTCCGTAACGTATGGAAGGATGCCCCGGCTAATGCGTTTTTACGGGAGGATTGCCTTCTTTCAACAGGTAGGAGGCCTCGGGAACGCCGTCCACATAGACTTCCACCATGGCCTCCGAAACATAAACCACGGGCACCCGGATCGCGGTTCCCGTTACATAGGTCTGCTGCGCCGCAGCGTCGAATTCCGGTTTCTTCGACCAGACGGTCTGCCGGTTGCCCGTGCGGTCCACCACGTCCACACGCACTTCGCGTCCGTACCAGTCATAGAACATCTGGTGGCGTACCGTCGCTTCGTACCGTTTTTCAGGCTCTCCCTCCCCCTCCCCCTCTTTTTTGGACGGCACGAAGTCATAGGTGATGACATGGTTCTGATAGATGAGGGTGTCAGGGGCGGGGTTTTGCGCAAGCACGGTATCGGGGGTCGCCCCCGGAATATCCACTTCATTGGGAACCAGGGTCACCTCGAAGCCTTCCAGGGCTTTCTTGACGTCGCCCACCGGCAGGCCGCGCAAATCGGGCATCAGCGCGCTGGGCCGTTCCGAACCGGCACTGACCAGCAGGTGAATTTCCCCCTGGTCGGCCAGTTCACCCCCGGGGGCCGGATCCTGGGAGACCACCATGTCGCGCGGCAGGTCTTGCGTGATGCGCGCCAGGCTGCCCACGCGGAACCCGGAGGCGACAATCTCGCGGCGCGCGTCTTCCAGCATCTTGCCGGTAAGGTCCGGCGCGCGCAGGTAGTCCTGGCCCCGGCTGACCACGACATTCACGCGGCGCCCTTCACGGGCGACACGGCCCGCCGAAGGCCGCTGCGCAATCACATAATATTCGGGAATGGTCGGGTGGGGCGCCTGCACCTGCTTGCCGAGTTCCAGGCCCCGCTCGGTAAGCAGCATCGCCGCCTCGGTAATGGGACGGTCCACCACGTTGGGTACGCTGACATGTCCTCCGCCTTTTAACACGAAAGTATACGTGTAATAGCCGGTGCCCAGCATGACCAGCAGAAATACCGCCAGCACCAGAGACCACTGGATGCACCACGCTGCAAAATGCAGGATGAAGTAGACGAAACTTATGACTGTTTCCGAAAACGTGTCAAGAAGAAACCGTCCCACGCCTCGTCTGCCGGGGTTGTTTGATATTGTCCCTGTGCTGTCTTCCACGAGTTGAATGACTCCGGTCCGTCCTCGGGCGCACACGTCCCCTCGCCGGCAATTTTCGAAACCACTTCCACGGTTTCCTCCGGCGTCAGGGTGCATACCGAGTAAATAATCAGTCCACCATTTTTACAAACTTTAACCGCCTTTCGCAACATGGCACACTGCACTCCGGCCAACTGCTGCGGCGGCGTGTCCGCGGCGCGCCATTTTATTTCCGGATGGCGGCGCAATGTTCCCAGCCCGGAACAGGGGGCGTCCACGAGGACGACATCGAAAAAATTATCGGGAAACGGGGGAACCATCGCGTCCGCGCACAGCGCATACACGTTGGACACGGCAAGGCGCGCGCAGTTCTCTTGTATCCTTGCGATGCGTCCCGGATAGCGGTCCTGAGCAATAACGACCGCCCGGCCGCCGCTCAGCGCCGCCAGGTGCGTGGCCTTGCCGCCGGGCGCGGCGCAACTGTCCAATATGAGCGCCCCCGGTTCGGGACCGGCCAGGTGCGCCGCCAGCATGGACGCCGCGTCCTGCACCATGAAATGCCCTTGTTTGAACCAGAGTGTTTTCAACGGATTGCCGCCGCCTTCAACCCGCAGCGCTTCCAAGTGCGCGCACGGGCGGGACACGACAATACCCGCCTTAAGTAAATTTTCGGCAAGCGTCCCGGCATCGGTTCGCAAGGTATTAACCCGAAGCGTCATTGGGGCAGGTTCATTGCAGGCTGCACAAAACCGCTCCGCCCCCTCCTTTCCGTAAAGGTGGACCCACAGGCGCACGAGATGGCGCGGCATGGAATAGCGCACCCGGAGAAACTCCACGAAATCAACTTCCCGGTCCGGAATATCCGCATCCGCCAGGGTATCGGGCAAACGGCGGAGGACTGCATTGACCACCCGGGCCAGTCCGGCGTGGCCATACCGTTTCGCCAGTTCCACCGACGTATGCACCAGGGCCGGGGCAGTAACGTTATCGCAAAAGAAGCGTTGAAATACCCCCATGCGCAAGACCATCAGCACCAACGGCGGCAGTCGATCCAGGGGCTGCTCGCAAATGGCGCGCAGCACATGGTCACATAATAGTTTGTGCCGCAACACGCCATAGACCAGGTGGGCAAGAAATCTGCCGCCCTGGGGGGAGAAACGGTTGCGCTGCAACCTGCGGTCGATGAGCACTTCCGCGTGCTGCGCCTCATTCAACACGCGCAACAGGATGTGCACGGCAGCATCACGTACGGGGTCTACCGGCATCAGGGGACATCCTCAAACCGTTCCCCGGGCGTGACAGGCGTGCCCCGGAGAAACGCGTCTACGTCGAGGGCTTTCTTTCCCGGCAACTGCAGGCGGAGCAGGGAAAGCTGGCCTTCACCCGCCGCCACCAGGATACGGTCCTTTCGCACATCCAGAACCACACCGGGGTCTGCGCTGGGGGCATCGGAAAGCCATCGCGTTTTCAGGATGCGGCAGGTCTGTCCCCGGAAACAGGCATACGTCATCGGCCAGGGGTTGCAGGCCCTGACCTGATCATGAATGCGCCGCGATGTGTCCGCCCAATGTATACGGCCGCGTTCCTTTTCAAACAGGGTACTGTTGGTCACCCGTGCCGTGTCCTGGGGAATGGACGGAGCATTGCCCTGTTCCAGCATTACCAGGGCCCGCGCCATCAGGGGCGCGCCCATCGCGGCCAGGCGCTCCGTCAGATCGCCCGCCGTCTCCTCAGGTCCGATGAGGGTTGATTCCTGAAGAACAATATCCCCGGCATCCATTTCCAACACGACCCGCATAATGGTGACACCGGTCTCGGCATCCCCTTCAAGAAGAGCGGTCTGAATGGGGGACGGCCCGCGCCAGCGGGGTAACAGGCTTGGATGCAGGTTCAGCCATCCCAACGGCGGCACATCGAGCAGGGGCTGTTTCAGAAAACGGCCATAAGCCGCCAACACACAGCTATCCGGTTGCTGCGCGCACAGCCAGGCCTCAAAGGCGCCGTCATGCAGTTTTTCCGGCTGATACACGGGCAGGCCGTTTTCCAACGCCCATACTTTCACGGCGGACGGTTCGGGGCGACCGCTGCGCCCGCGGGGCCGGTCCGGTTGCGTTACGACAGCCGTCACATCATGTTCCGCGGCCAGCAGGGCCAAAGTGGGGACCGCGACAGGCGGTGTGCCAAAAAAAACGATACGCACTACATCAGCCCCGGGATATCGACGTTGCCTGTCAATTCGGTCATTTTAGCCTTTACCATGTCGCGTGCTTTTCCCACCGCGCCATTGACCGCGGCGCACAGGAGCGCCTCGATGGTGTCGACATCCTCGTTTCTTAAAAGTTCCTCTTTAATCTTCACCGACAACACGTCCAGATTGCCGTTCACCGTAACCGTCACCTCTCCCGCGACAGAAAACTCAACCATTTCATCGGCCAGTTTCTGTTTTAATTCTTCGATGCGGCTTTTCATTTCCAAGGCTTGCTTGATGATGCCCCCCATTTTCCCGATATCGCCAAGTCCCTTTAACATAGGAGTTCCTTTAATTGCGGTTATGCCCGTTGTGGGCTTCCTGAAATTGCCTACGCGCGGCCCCGTGCACACCGGGGCGTAGTATAGAGGGTATCCCCCTCCAATGGCAACTGCAGTTTTCGACACGATACCGGCCCCGCGCCATGGCACGGCCAATTGTCACGGCGTTTCTTCTTCCGGCGCGGCCGCCGCCGGGACATCTGCTCCAGGCGCCTCCCCTTCCGGGGCGGGTTCCGGCGCGTCTTCCGCCCCGGGCGCGGCAGCCCCTTCCGTAACGGCGGGACGGTCCTCCGGACGCAGGAAAAGCCGCTTCAAATCAAAATGCACAAAAGGCTGCAGCGAGGCATTTTGACCTTGCGCCGCATGGGCCACCCACAGTTCCCGGGTCGTGACGTTGGCCAGAACCGCGTGCAGGTTGGCGTTTTCCATGGCAGTAGCCTTGAGTATTTCCAGCGCAACAGGTTGGTCAATAGCGCCGTAGTGTTCTTTCACGCGGGAGGCAATGCCCATGTAACGATGGTCGTAGGAATTGGAGCCATAGGGCAGGCCGGGCGCGTTGGCGCATTTCTGCAGTCCCCGTATGACCGGATCCATTGCCTCGTCGGAACGGAAAACGGCATCCTCAATGCGTACCGCATACTCCACCGTTTCGTTGGGGTCATTTGGCCCGAATTCCGCGATATGGGTCGCGGTCGTCTCAAAAGCGCGCGCACCGGGAGCGTCGCCGTCGGTGACAACATAATTATAGCCCACCGTATGCTTGACGCTGTGCATGAGCGCAACGGCATCCTCCAGGTTTTCACATTCCTCTAACAGGCGGCGCAGTACAAATTCCAAGGGCAATCCCCGAAAGGAGGTATCCTTGGTAATGGCCCCTATCTGACTGATGGAGATGCCGGCCATGTTCATGCCGCTCAAGGTGCCCACGATGCCCGCATAGCCAACCGACGCAAAAGGCTGCAGGCCATCGGGTTCATACAAGGCCAGAACGG
>JAKLHG010000809.1 GCA_022710255.1 Candidatus Hydrogenedentota bacterium | reverse complement strand
CTAATGTGATCCGAGAGGGATTCGGGTGGCATCCGAGTGGTATCCGAGAGGCACTCCGGTGGGAAGCATGTTGGAACCCAGATAATGCAGTAGAATTCCAGCACACGGAATTCCGGTGTCTCACCGGAAAGGTCTGCCAGCGTCTCGCTGGCATAAAAAACCAGCCAGAGGCTGGTAAAACCTTGCCAGCGAGACGCTGGCATTCGTGCGCCTGTGCGTGTTGCATATCAGATCGGTGCAAGTCCGATTCAGAGTAACGTCAAGCTCTGTAGCTGAAGGTAACTGCGTCACCGTGAGGTGGGGTGGAGAGCAACCTGAAGCGAACGACCAGTCCGTAGGATAACGAACTCGATTCGGCAGGATACATCGTCGAGCCTTCGAATGCAAGGCGAAGACCAAAGCAGATAGACCCAGAGCGAGGAGCCGGGTCACCCAGACAAGCAGTATAGTCAGCTTGGCTAAGAGACGTGCTAAAGCCAGAGCTGGGGTGTATAATGTGGTTGGAGACGGAACGGTCAGGAAGGTACGCAACGTAAAGCAGGGAGACCTGCCGGTGGACAAGAGAGATCGGCAGGAGTCAGAGTGCTCATAGTAGCGATGATACTTGGGACAACATAACCCGAGAGTAGCCAAGGGGCACAGGAAAACAGATTTTGAAAGGAGTATCCATGGAAGAACAACGAACGTCAGTGCCGGAAACGGCTAAACAAGAGCGAGAGATCCCATCCCGCCGGGATTGGATCGAACCATTGGTATGGACTGACAAAATGCTGGCAGCCCTC
>JAKLHG010000808.1 GCA_022710255.1 Candidatus Hydrogenedentota bacterium | reverse complement strand
AGCCGTCAAACCAGACATGGAACTGGTGCAGGCGTTGCGCCGAATCCCGGTACCGTTGCCGCAGTCCTTCCCAGGCCTTCACAAACCCGCGTTCGTGCAGATACTCGCCCAGTTCGGGATACAGGTCCCCAGACAACTCCAGCACACGGATGCCGTTCAATTCCCTGTTTTCCCGCACCAGGCTAAAGAACTTTCGAAGCAGCTCATAACACTCCGGATGATACAGGGGAACATCTAACGCGGTTGGGTGCTCAAAAGCCCGGACGCTGTGACCCGTGCCGAAGGGAGTCCGGCAGGAGGCTCGGCCCGACGGGTATACCAGGGCGCAGGGTATCGCGTCCATGGCTCCTGTTTTCGCCAACTGCTGCATGAAGTAGAAGTCTTCGCCCGCGCAGCGCCGGTTCATGCCTCCGCAGGCAGCGTACGCCTCTCCGGTGCAGGATACGATGGAACCCAGCGCCGGGTAAGCGTAGGGGGAACCCGCATGCCGCAAGCCGATTTCGTGGTACCGCATGTATATTTCGTAGGCGATGATGGCTTCACGTTCTTGGGAGGCCGGGGGAAAACGGTGCATATAGGCGGCATATCCCGCCCACCGTGTTTTGTCCTCATAGAACGCCAAAATTGCGTCAAGGTAGCCCGGCGCCGGGGGGGAATCCGCGTCAAGGCAGATCAGTGGCGCGTTCAGCCTGCCTGCGGACGCCAGCACTCGTAAGCCGTGGCCCAGTCCGATTTTGCGCGCCAGGCCTACCCCCTCGCCGGCGGGAAGAGTGCGGTCGTTTGT
>JAKLHG010000807.1 GCA_022710255.1 Candidatus Hydrogenedentota bacterium | reverse complement strand
ACGTGGGGGTTATGGCGAGGCAATAGCCTTCGGCGCGGGCCTTTTCGGGCAGGGGCGCCGGATCTTTCGGTTGGGATACGGGTTCGTCAGATACCGTCATAACGAGCCTGAACAGCGCTCCATTCGAGATTTCTACGGCTTCTGGAAGCGACAACCGTTCCAGAGATTCGCGCATTCGATCCCCTAAGGGAACTGTCTTTTCCACGGCAGGAGCGGTGAGAGAGAACCTGAAGATTTCCGCCGTCAGCGGGAATACCCCTTCGCATGCCTGTATCTCCTGCGGCACGGGGAGCAACATATCAAAAAGGTCTTTATCGCAAACTGCCGCGGTACACAGCAACAAACCGCAAACAAAGGCACTAACGGCGACTTTCATCGGGCTGTTCTCCTCAAATCGTTTCGCTGGGCTTCTACCTCTCCGCACCGTAAAAAGAGCAACCTGTGAGGTCTTTCGGCCTCACAGGTTTAGCAAGCAAGGGAGGTAAAAGGCCCGCATAAAGGCTCAGCCTTCTTCAAGCACCTTGAGTCCCATGAGATTGGCCATGTGGCGCAGGCTGTCCATGTGGTCGCCGTAGGCTACCACGCGATGCAGCAGGGTCATGGCGTCTTCAGTTTCCAGGGCGCTGCTCCAGTTCGCCGCCATTTTGGCCGCGTCTTTCACTTCGGTGACAATCTGGGTGCGGCAGCCATGCACGGACCGCTCGGGCACTTCGATAATCTTGCCGGTGGACGCCAGGATGGTCTCCAGGTTGACAAACTTGGCGCGGGTGATGACCTGGCCGAGGCGGTATTGTATTTCGGG
>JAKLHG010000806.1 GCA_022710255.1 Candidatus Hydrogenedentota bacterium | reverse complement strand
TTAGCGTTTAGCCCAACAAAGTTTTTCAGTTGGCACGGCAACGGAAAAAACGTATTCGTTTAAATTCAATATCCCAACGGGAATCAACAACCACCGGCGTAGCCGGTGGTATGAGGAAGGCCCCTAAAAGGGGCCTGATGAAAGCCAATACAAGACAATCTTCTCAACGTATTGCAGTCTGTTTTTATAACGACCCAACCCGCGTCATTCCGGTTTTTTCGCGCCAATAGACGTGTATCGAAGAAATTTACTGTTTATGCGCGGAAAAGACCGGAATCCAGGTTCATACGACGTTGACAGGTAATAAAGAGAGATACGTAAATGTCCGTGAGATTCTTTGAGGCGCCTCCATCTGGATGCTGGTCTTTTTCGCGGTGTACCGGTCACTACCTTGACACGAGCCATAAGCCGCGAAAAAACCGGCATGACGTTTCTCGGAAGGGATTTGTGAATAAAGCAAACAGGAGATGTTCTCTTGATAAGCAAAAGAAAACTCCGGAACGGCAGAGCCTGATGAATTCTCACCGGCAGAGCCGGTGGATTAACTTAGATTTAGACGAGAGCGTCACGGACATCCATTAATTTGGGATTTGCGGTCCGTTACGGGTACAGTACTACCTACAGACTCACGCAGAGGTTGCGTATCGTTTAAGGAGCAATCATGAAAGAAAAAAGGGGCATATCAAGACGGGAGTTTGTGCTCACCGCGGGCAGCGCCCTGGTGTTGAGCGCCTCCGCCCAGGGACTGGCCCTCAGCTCCGGCACCGTATCCTTTCAAGAACTGGTGCGGCGCTGCGGAACCCCCAG
>JAKLHG010000805.1 GCA_022710255.1 Candidatus Hydrogenedentota bacterium | reverse complement strand
GGCCTGGAAAAGGCCCTTCGTGATGAACTCGACCTCTTCCCGTATACCTTCATCACTGAAGCCGCCCTGACGAACATTACATCGCTGGATGCCCATGGGTATGATATCACCGACTTGACCGGTCTGGAACACTGCACCAACCTGAGGATCCTGTATCTGTACGACAACCAAATCAGTGACCTCACGCCGCTTGCGGGGCTCACCAGCCTGAAGGATCTGGTTCTGTTTACAAACCAAATCAGTGACCTCACGCCGCTTGCGGAGCTCACCGGCCTGACAGAACTGGGGCTGGGCAGCAACCAAATCAGTGACCTCACGCCGCTTGCGAGGCTCACTAGCCTGACGGACCTGCGTCTGAACGGCAACCAAATCAGTATTCTCACGGGTCTTGAGGGGCTCACCAGCCTGACGGTTCTACATCTGGACGATAACCGAATCAGTGACCTCACGCCGCTTGCGAAGCTCACCAGCCCCACGGAGCTGTGCCTGGACGAGAACCAAATCAGTGACCTCACGCCGCTTGCGGGGCTCAACAGCCTGACAGAACTGCGGCTGGGCAGCAACCAAATCAGTGACCTAACGCCGCTTGCGGAGCTAGACTATAATCTGAGGCGCCTGTCGCTGGGCAACAACCGAATCATTGACCTCACGCCGCTTTCCGGGTTCACCAAGATCTACCAGCTGAGTCTGGTCAGCAACCGAATCAGTGACCTCACGCCGCTTGCGGGGCTCACCAGCCTGGGAGCGCTGGATCTGTCTGAGAACCGAATCAGTGACCTCACGCCACTTGCGGGGCTTACCAACCTGACG
>JAKLHG010000804.1 GCA_022710255.1 Candidatus Hydrogenedentota bacterium | reverse complement strand
AACTCGGTATCTCGGGAAGTTATGACCGGAACCTCGCTCCTGCCCATCCGTATATAGACCGGACCGCGGTGATCGGCCGCCGCCAGCACGGCGTTGTAGGTCTCCGGCCCGTCCGCGGGGACGATGACGGTCATGTTGGGTATGGCGTTCATCAGGGCGATGTCCTCCATGGTCTGATGGGAGGCGCCATCTCCACCTACGGTGATGCCGGCGTGCGAGGCCACGACCTTGACGTTGAGGTTAGGATAAGCAATGGACTGCCGTATCTGATCGTAGGCCCGTCCAGTGGCGAACACCGCGAACGTCGAGGCGAACACGGTCATTCCGCCGATCGCCAGTCCGGCCGCGGTGCCCATCATGTTCTGTTCGGCGATGCCGCAGTTGAAGAATCGGTCCGGGTAGGCGGTCTTGAACTCCACGGTGCGGGTCGAACCGGAGAGGTCGGCGTCCAGGACCACGACGTCCTTCCGGCGCTTGCCGAGCTCGACCAACGCCTTGCCGTAGTTCTTGCGCTGCGATTCCAGGGCCCAGCTCACGCCGATCCCCCCAGCTCGCGCATGGCCTGCTCAAACTCCTTCTCGTTCGGCGACTTGCCGTGGAAGCCCACGTTGTTCTCCATGAAGGAGACTCCCTTCCCCTTCACGGTCTTGGCCACGATGACCGTCGGGCCTCCCTTGTGCCGTCGCGCCTCGTTCAAGGTCTCCAGGACCTGCCACATGTCGTTGCCGTCCATGAACAGCACGTTCCAGCCAAAGGCCTTCCACTTGTCGGCCAACGGCTCCAGGGCCATCACGTCCTCCGTCCGGCCGTCGATCTGCAGGCCGTTGCG
>JAKLHG010000803.1 GCA_022710255.1 Candidatus Hydrogenedentota bacterium | reverse complement strand
CCCTGCCTACCCTGATGGAATGGGTAAAGGCCCCGGCCGGGGACGCCCGTCAACTACCGGCATTGCGAGGCGCCGTACGCCTGTTGATGTTAGGCGAGGACACGCCGGAAAGCCGTTGTGCCCGGTATGCGTCGCTGATGGCCCTTGCATCTTCTCCCGGCGAGAAGAAACTGGTCTTGAGCGGCCTGGGAAAGGTCGGCCACGCGTGCGCCCTTACCATGGTCCTGGATCAAATCACAGATGAAGCCGTTAAGGAAGAAGCCGTTCAGGCGGCAATCGCCATAGCGGAACAGCTCGGCGACACTCCGGAAAATGCCGCCGCGATGGAACGCGCCAGAGCGTTGATTCCGGAGTTACAGGAAAAGGCGCAACAATAGGAAAAATGGGAGTGTTCTGAAAATAGCTTCTGGGAAGCAGGTTTAAGACCTTAAAATGATCTTATGGTCCTATAGGCCCTATACGGCCTATACGCCCTGTAGATTTAACTCGTTCCCAAATTCCTATTTGGAACGCACTCTCTCTTGAAATTCCATTTCCGTTTCCCCGTATCGGCTTGAACCTGTGTCTATCACGTGTTGTTTGAGGGCGGTTCCCAAATGGGAATTTGGGAACCAGGATAAAATTACACCGTTGCACGTTAAAATTTTAATATATAGCAAACTACCCCCCTTATATAATAGATATAAACTTTACTATTTAGGAATTGACTTTCAGCGTCTGATGGTGTATACTCTCTCTTTGGTATGCTTTCATCGTTCTTGGATGCAGGTCCGAACCAGGGAGTTCACTGCGGTGTGTTATGCGTATCAAGCGGGAACAGGAGGATGAGG
>JAKLHG010000802.1 GCA_022710255.1 Candidatus Hydrogenedentota bacterium | reverse complement strand
CGAGCAAGCTTCAATGGGGCCGCCGATTTTCATCGGCGGAAATATTTAGGAAAGTTGTGGGAAGTTGTCATTCTCCTAATCGCTTCAATGGGGCCGCCGATTTTCATCGGCGGAAATGTGAGACCCCAGACGCTCAAAGTGCCAGGCCTCTTTGCTTCAATGGGGCCGCCGATTTTCATCGGCGGAAATACCCAGTTTGGCATGTCGGAACTGAGGCGGTTGCGGGGCTTCAATGGGGCCGCCGATTTTCATCGGCGGAAATATTTATGGAATTGTGGCAACTGAAGCGTATCAAGCCGCTTCAATGGGGCCGCCGATTTTCATCGGCGGAAATCTGGACGAGGGCGGGAATGAAATAAGCGGCGAGTTGCTTCAATGGGGCCGCCGATTTTCATCGGCGGAAATGTGGTCCGTTCCGCGTCCTCTTCGCGGGGCGGCTCACCAATGCTTCAATGGGGCCGCCGATTTTCATCGGCGGAAATCACGGTAAACACTAGATGAAAGACAGGTTGAAATAAGCTTCAATGGGGCCGCCGATTTTCATCGGCGGAAATGCCGCCAGGTTGCTGGGACAAGGGCGTTGTGGTAGAGCTTCAATGGGGCCGCCGATTTTCATCGGCGGAAATTTGCTCTCAGGGCCCATATCGTCCCCGCGTCCCGGTGCTTCAATGGGGCCGCCGATTTTCATCGGCGGAAATTCCCAGCGTGGACTGCATTGTGTGCTTGCGGCCAACGGCTTCAATGGGGCCGCCGATTTTCATCGGCGGAAATGTCCCGCGCTCCGTCCTTGGTGTAAGAAAACGCGCCAAAGCTTCAATGGGGCCGCCGATTTTCATCGGCGGAAATGAACATAACGCGACGTGGACCCCTCCCGCGCACCACGCTTCAATGGGGCCGCCGATTTTCATCGGCGGAAA
>JAKLHG010000801.1 GCA_022710255.1 Candidatus Hydrogenedentota bacterium | reverse complement strand
GACGTTGATGCCTAATTCCGTTCGTTATTACGAGTCCACGATGAGCGGCGCGCCGAGTCTGTCGGGCACGGCGGGCGCGTTGATCGGCGTTCTGGACGCCTGTCTGGTGGACGGCTTTGGCAGTGTCACCGTCGATAGTCTGGTGGTGGCCTCCAACGTAGTAACCGCCACGGTCTCGGCAGGACACCAGTTTGCGATGGTCGGCAACACCGGGCCGGTGATTCGCATCGCGGGCGCGAGTCCTTCCGGGTTGAACGGCGACTGGCGAGTGACGGTGACGAGTTCCACGGTCTTCACCTTCGCCACATCGGGCATCGGCGATCAAACCGCCACGGGGACGATCACCGCCAAACGCGCCCCGGCAGGGTTTAGCAAGGCGTTCAGCGGGACGAACAAGGCGGCCTATCGCTCGGATGATATTACCGGAACGCGGTTGTTTTGCCGGATTGATGACGGGTATACGACCTACTCGCGGATTCGGGGCTATGAAGCGATGTCGGAGGATGTCGATACCGGCACGGGGCTGTTCCCGACCGATGAGCAAATTTCGGGAGGCGGGTATGTGTACAAGGCGACGGGAACGAATCAACATTGGGCGCTGTATACCGATGGCCGGATGATTTACTTTTTCTGCGATACGTCGAATAATGCTTATTGGGCTGGTGGGTTTGTCTTCGGAGATATTGATTCGTATGTTGCGAGTGATGCGTTTGGATGTTTGCTAATTTCAACCAGCACAGCAACAGGGTCAGTCTTTACCTATACGCTGTCTAATACAGGCAATGCGTATTTAGCTCGATCCTATACGCAACTTGGAAACAGTATTACTACTGCCAAGTATTCACACGGCAAAAGTTCATCATTAGGTAACGCAGGACAAACCTACCCTTCGCCTGCTGATAATCGCATTCACTTGTGGG
>JAKLHG010000800.1 GCA_022710255.1 Candidatus Hydrogenedentota bacterium | reverse complement strand
CCGCATCCACGGCCTCAGGAACTGGATTCCGGTCTTTTCGCGGCCTGGCACTCGCTCCGCTACACGTCCTTTTTCCATCGCGAAAAACCGGAATGACGCGTTGTTTTTGGATTCTTAAACTAAACCAGGGTAAATGCTCCTCGTGGTAAGAAACTGAACTCATAATTAATTGTCAGTGAAATCGGCTCAAGTGTCTCATCTCGGCGTATGCCCCGCCGGGCCGTTCTGCCCATAGGGGTCTGTGTCTAGATAGTGCTGGTTGTCTATGGGTTCCCGCACTTCCAGGGCGCGCCAGTTAAATTCCGCATCGAAGGGGTCCAGTGCCTTTTGAGGATCGAACACCTCAGGGTTTACCGGTAATGCGTTGTAAGGCTCCACATTCTCCGGTTCGGTCGTGAACATATCGGACAGGTCGCTGGCAAATCCGTCATACTGATTCAGCGCAGGCAGGCCCAGGATAAGGAACATCGTTTTTAGGATACTGGACATGCTGGTATGCCGACTGGATACATAATCGCGGCGCGCATAAGGGCTGATTACCATGCAAATGGAGCGATGGGCGTCCACGGAGTCCCGGTAGCCCTGGGCATCGTCCTCGGTCACAAATATGGCGCAGTCTCTCCAGTAGGGGCCATGACTGATAAGTTCCACCAGGCGCCCAAGCGCGAGGTCGTTATCACACATGTAAGAGCCCCAGAAAGGATACCCGTCTTCGGGGCGCTCCCCGGCCCCGTGGTCGTTGGGCAGCATCAGAGTGATAACCTGTGGAAACGGTTCCTTCCCGGACAGCCAGCGTTCGCGGTATTCGCGTTCGAACTGCTCAAAGCGAAACTGATCTGGGATATCGGTGTTGTAGGTGGCATACTGCCGGGAAGTATTGTCAAAGAGCGCCTTGGGCATGGGGTAGTTGATGTTGAGGCGGATGCCCGTATCATGATA
>JAKLHG010000080.1 GCA_022710255.1 Candidatus Hydrogenedentota bacterium | reverse complement strand
GGCGCAACGGAGATCAAGCCCGGCCCGGAAATGTCCGGCGCTCCGCTCAAGGAAGGTTCCCCGGCACCCGACTTCACCTTGGAGAAACTGGGCGGTGGTACGGTTCAATTAAAAGATTATATCGGAAAGGGCATCATCATCCTGGATTTCTGGGCGACCTGGTGCGGCCCCTGCCGCCGGGTTATTCCCCTGGTTTCAGAAGTGGCGAAACAGTTCGCCGACCAGGGAGTTGTACTTTTCACCGTCAATCAGCGTGAAGCGCCCGAAAAGATAAGCGCCTTTCTGCAATCCCAGAACCTTTCGGTGCCGGTTCTTCTGGACAGTTCGGGCGATGCCGGAGCGATCTACCAGGTCACCGGTATTCCCAAGGTGGTCATTATCGGCAAGGACGGGCTCATCAAAGAGGTATACGGCGGTATGGCGCCGAACATGAAGAACCTGATGGTTGAGCGCATACAAAGCCTGCTCTGAGCCGCGCGACAGCGGCCCTGTTTCACGCTTTGTGAATTCGGGTAGTATACCGGTCGTGGGCCTCCAGCATAAGCGTTTCCAGTTGCCGGGCCACCACGTCCGGTTGATGCCGTTCCAGAACCACATGCCGAGCCTGGGCACCCAGTTTTTCACGTAGATGCGGGTCCTCGACCAGCCGCAGCAGCGCCGCAGCATAGGCATCCACATTGTCATCGGGAACCACGAGCCCGGTTTCTTCGTGCGCGAGCGGATAGGCCGCGCTTTCGCAGGCCACGACCGCCTTCCCCGCAGCCATGGCATTCAATATTTTCATGGGATAGCCGGACCAGGACACGCGGGGAACCGCGAACACCGCATCGCGCGCCAGGAAACGCGACAGCCCTTCCAGGTCGTGAACAGGCACAATTTCAGCGCCGTGTATACAGGCCCGCGCAGCGGTACCGATGAGCAATTTTACATCCGGCTTTTTCCGTTTTAATATTTCTACCGCGGCAAGCAGCAGGGGCAGGTTCTGGTATGCGTCCACATTGCCGGCATAGATAACGGCGGGAACACTTGCCGAGTCCACCGGAACCGTTCTGAAAGGAGTTCCATCCAAGGGTGGCGGCACGATGACCACCTGTTCCTGGCGGCAGCCCCGGACAACCAGGTGCCCGGCGAGGCGGTGGTGGGGAACAATGATTTTGTCCGCCCGGCATGGGAAATATTTATCCAAAAGGCAGCCTACCCTGCCTGTGG
Source organism: Candidatus Hydrogenedentota bacterium (assembly GCA_022710255.1). Taxonomy (GTDB): domain Bacteria; phylum Hydrogenedentota; class Hydrogenedentia; order Hydrogenedentales; family CAITNO01; genus JAAYBJ01. Next base: position 9,843 of record JAKLHG010000080.1, on the reverse strand, counting down.
CCCATTCCCCGCCCAGGAAATAGGGTAATTCCTCCGCCATGGAATTGTGAGCGAAATACAGGATGGGGCGTTTGCCTACAAGCAGTGCGGCCAACAGGGCTTCATAGTTGTGTGCACACACCACGTCAATGTGTTGCCGGCGTACGGTCCGGCGCAAGGCCATGGCGAGCGTCACATCCTGCAGGGGCTTCATAAGGGAGGGGCCGGGTGCGGTTTTGGAGGCAAAGGGAATACGCGCCGCCCGGTGAACCGCCCATGGATCCCGTTCCGGCGCGGCGCCATAACCGTACACCACCAGATGCACGTCATGCCCGAGACGGTGGAAGCAGTCAGCCGTGTTGCGCATCAAGACCTGGCTACCCTGAGGTGCCGGGTACGGGCACGCGCCCACCATTGCGATTCGCAGTTTCATTCAAAATATCCCAACAGCCGCATACGTTCTTCCAAAAGTTGTTCCTCATCCCCAGTGTACGATTTTTCGGCGGGGGACATCCAGTCCGGGGGCCCGGCCTCTTTATCATGGGGGTTGCCGGTGAACAGGGAGACACCCTCCATATCCGGTCCGGGGACGCCCAGGTAGTCAAGTACCGTGGGAGCGATATCCAGCAGGCGCGGGGTTCCCTGCGGTATCGGCCTGTTCACAGCGAGCAGGGCGGGATTTTTGTGGACCCCGCCGCAGCCCGCTTCCTTGCCTCCGGCACGCCGCGCCGCCGGTATGGTCTGAACGGCCGGACCGCCCCGGGCGCGCCTGCAGGAATAGCGATAACCGCTTTTCCAGGACAGATCCAGCAGAATATCCGGCGCTTTGTGCAAGTAAGGCCCTTGATAGGCTTGCGCGCGCGGAAAAGCCCGCTCCACGCCCGGCAGCCCCTCGAGCAGTCGGCACAATGTCGCCACGGTTGCTTCATAAAGAGTTGGATCAACGACGCCTTCCGGTTCGCGCCCGGCGAGGTTCAGTCTTACGGACGGGAAATAGTCCAGTTCTTCAGACCACGCGCGAGTGCGCGGCCAGTCGATTCCGCCAAAACGGGAACGGCTCTCCGCCCGTTCCGCCTGGCGCTGGAACCGGCGGAACAGCCGACCTCTCCCGCGCACCGGCAGGCAACGCAGGGCCAACCGCTTGAGAATATCACGGGAAGGACGAGCATACCGCAGCCATCCATGTTCCGCAAGGAAATTGTTCACCTGGAGCGATTTGATGTCGGCGCCGCCGAAGCCATGGTCGGACACCACGAGGACCAATGTTTCATCATCCGTCCTGTCCATCAACCGTCCCACGGCGGTGTCCAGGCGTTCATAAATCCGGCGGACAGGGTGTTCAGGGTGCGTTGGAACAGCATCATGGCGGGGCGAGTCCGGGTCCTCCAACGGCCAGAAATGATGCGATACCGTGTCGGCTTCGCCGAAAACGACCATAAAAAAGTCCCATGATTCCCGCGAAAAGAGGTCAAGCGCCACCGCCTCCTTCATGGCGATCTTACGTTCGAGGGACTGCAGGGCCTTGCCGTACCAGCCGGTTGTGATCCGGTGCTCCTGGAACTCCGCAAAGCGCCAGCCCCGCACCAGGGGATAGGCCGAGGAGGGGTACACGAAAGAAGGGTCGATGGAATCGGCCACAGGAGAATCGAACCCGGCCATAAGGACGCCATTGACCGCTTCCGGCGGATACGTCCCCGGTACCCCCAACACACAAACCCGCCGACCCGCCCGGGAGAGGATATTCCACAAGGCAGGCGCTTTTCGATCGGTACTGTTCAGAAATCGTAACGCATAACGGCCGGGAACCACCTCCGTAAAATCCACAATGCCATGGCGGCCCGGATTTACACCGGTTACACAGCTGGTCCATGCCGGATAGGTTACCGGCGGCAGCACCCCTTCCATGGACCCCATGCGCCCCATTCCCTTCAATGCGGCCAGTCGCGGCAGTCTTCCTTCGTTCATCCACCGATTGACCAAGTCCGGCGAAAAACCGTCAAGACCTATAAGCACCACCCGTTTCATGAGAACCCCCGTACCGGAACAAGTTGCGGGAAGAAACGCCAGACACTGCTCCCTTGAGGCGATGCCGCTCCGGCGAGGAACCCTGTTCGGAAGAACAAGCCCCTGTCGTCAGAACTCCCGGCAGGTCTGGCCGCGACCCTTGGGAACTGGACAGGCCATGCAGGTTCCATAAGAAGAAACCGTGAACCGTTTATGAATCTTTCTTTTCTTTCTTTTCATCGAGAACCGCCAGGGACCGTTCGAGCTGAATGAATATCTTGGTGCGGTTTCCGTCATTGACAACCGGCTCACAAAATTGGAGCACTGCTTCTTCTATCTTCACGTTTTTCAGAACTTGCTTGATTTTTTCCTGGGCGTCTTCAAAGGAAACGACATCTGAGGCCTCCGTCGCCACGAGCTGAATGACATGCACACCGTACTCGCTTCGAAAAACATCACTGATATCCCCCGGCTTCATCTTGGAGGCCCGTTCCACAAAGAAGGGCGGCAGGCCTGCGGCAGGAATCATGCCCATATCCCCGCCCTTCGAGGCGTCCGGCGCCTCGGACATATCCCGCGCCACGGCGGCGAACTGTTCCCCCGCCAGAACCCGCGCCCGTGCCCGTGTCATTTGCTCTTCCGCCTTTTGCCAGGCGGCTTTTTCCGCCTTGGCCGGATTGGGTTTGGGAATCGCCAACATCTGGTTCAGATGGAGGCCGCCCGGCGTCTGGAAAAGGTTCGGGTTCTTTTCGTAATAGGTGCGGGCGTCTTCCGTAGACACAGAGGAACCTTTCTCCTCGGCGATAGTGTCGGATATTTTTTCCACCAGAAGTTGATTTCGTATGCTGGCAAAGGCTTCTTCCCGTGTTTGGCCCGCTTTCTGCAGCACCTGTTCCTCCGTGGGCACGGCGTTTATCTCTTTTTCCAGCCGTTTGGAAAAGAAATCCATTTTCTTCTTATATTCCGCCTGCACATCGGCATCCGAAACAGTGATCTTACGTCGCTGCGCCTCTTTCAGCAGAATCTCGGAGCGTATCATGTCCCCGAGAATAGTCAATCCCGCCCGGACGCGGAATTGGTCGTTCAAATCGGGGTCCTGCACCATATTCATGACATTATGTAAATGACGCCGGTATTCCCGCACAAAGTCGCTGCCATCAATGGCCGTGCCATCGACAAGGGCGACGGGGCCATCAGGCACCGACCTTTCCACAATATCCAGCTTTGCGAGGTCGGGCGCCTGGGCAGCCAGGAATCCGGCAAACAACAGTATGGGTAGAGCAACTATAAGATTTCGCATGGTCAACCTCCTGAAAACATCTTTTATCTGACAGGTTCTATTATACAAAATTGATGCAGAAAAACAGCAGTATGAACCCTGTCGTATGGAAAATACGACAGTTGTTCCTTACAACAATGTGCCTGTTTGTGCGCACGCGCTCATTAAATACTCAACTGGTCTTCGTGTATCTCTTTACATGGTCCACCAGGAACGTAACATGTTCATGAGGCGTCTGCGGAAGAATACCATGGTTCAAGTTAAAAATGTGTCCACGGCATTGCCCGGCCTCGATACAGGCCCGGGCCGCCTCTGCTATCGCCTCCAGCGGACCGTCTGCGAGCAGTTGGTTGTCAAGGTTTCCCTGAACAACGGCGGAAGTTCCCAGCACCTCGCGAACCTCCCGGATGGAGCGGGTGGTGGATAGTGACACGATATCGGCGCCTGCGGCGCCCAAGTCTGCCACAGCAAGCTGCTCATCCCGTACCCGGGCGAAAAATATGCCCGGCACCGTTCCGCGCAGGGCTTCAAAAATGCGCTGCTGGCAAGGCAGGGCATATTCCAGATATTCAGCGCGGGTAAACAGATACGCGGCGGATTCGAAAAGTTGCACAATGTGAGCGCCGCATGCACATTGGTACTTCAGGTAGTCGATAATCATTACCGTAATCGTATCCAGAACCCGGCGCATTTCCCGGGGATGCCGTTGAAGAAGTTCCCGTGTCCTTTTCAGGCCGGCGCCGGGACTGCCCCCTTCCGCCATAAACGCGAGCAAGGTAAGCGGAGCGCCCGCGAATCCGATCAGAGGTACCGTGGATGAGGTTGCGTTGCGCATCCGCGCAAGGGTCTCCGCCACATAAGGCATTTCCCGGGCCATGTCGAAATTGTGCAGGGCCAGAAAGTCCCCTACAGAGGCAAGTGACGCCTCCAGTTGCGGTCCCGGCCGGAAAACGAAGGGAGCGCCCATGGGCCCCAGGGGACTCAGGATGTCGAGAAAGATTATCAGCGCATCCACCCCCCACAGGGCAGGCAACAAAGATATCTCCGCAGCAATGTCCGGTGTTTGAAAAATTTGCTCAAGGTCCAAGGGTACCGACGCACGCAGGGCACGATACCGGGGGTCGCTCCGACCCGCCTGTCTCATGAACCAGACAGGTGGCCGTGCGGTAACCTCACCCCGCACGGCACGCCAAAAAAGGGAATCATAGATTGCATTCATGCATAAATTTCTCTGGCAGGCATTGTGTAAAAAAAAGGGAACGCTACACAGCCTGCCCCGCATCGGCTCGGACTAAAGGAATACTCCCCCTTTGCCATCAGCGTTCGCGGCAGGGCTGGTCCCCGTGCCGGTGTCCCGCAGCCTAATCCTCTTCCGCTTCTAATTCGACATCTTCGATGTCCAAGGCATCACTGAAGGTGTCTTCGTCAACAACAACTTCGTCATCATCGGTGTCAATAATGACCTCAACAACCGCCTCATCCTCATCCGGAATAACGGGCAGGACAACGTCATCCTCCAACTCCTCATCCTCTTCTTCGAGCCCTTCTCCCCCTTCATCCAAATCCATATCTTCAACGAATCCGGCATCATCCATCTCCGAGATATCGATATCACTGGAGATATTTGGTACTATGGATTTACGTTTTTTGGAACGCTTCACTTTTTGGGAAGAACCAGAAGTTTCGGATGATTTGGAACCGAGGATAACCAGTTCGGCTTCTTCACAGGTATCTGAAGGACATTTGAAACCAAGCTTTTCCGCACCCCAATCCACAAAACGCCGTCCGCACTTGGGACAATAATATTTGACCACCACGGCTGGGTCCTTTCATTTCTGTTGGCGGTTGCAACCGCCTCTATCCAATACACGGGATTTCAGAGAGCGAATTATAACAGAAAAGGCCCTCCCGTACACTAATTTACAACGGTGACATAATTTACAACGGTGAAGGTCTGCCGGGATCAGGTTTGCAGCCTTTCCAGGCTGATTTTCTGGGCGTGGGCATACCGGGTTCTCAACACCTCAGCCAGCAGCGCAAAGTCGCTGGTGGACCGGCTGTGAATTTGAAAACTGATTTGCAACCGGTTGCTTTCTTCAGAACCTTTTATCGCCGAGGTAAACACTTCAAAAGGCCCGGCCGCCTCGATATTGGCCAGGATCTGGCCCACATCCGCATCCGAAGCGGGCAGTTGCATGGACAGCAGAAAATAGCCTCGCTGGGGCAGGATTTGCTCCAAAGCGGACAACCCAATCACCACCGCCAGGACAAAGGCGGTGGCAACCAGCGTGGTAATAAGATATCCGGCGCCGATGGCAATCCCCTGGGCCGCGGAAAACCAGACCGTGGCGGCCGTGGTCAACCCCACTTTTTCCTGTCCGGACTTCATGATGGTTCCCGCGCCAAGAAACCCGATGCCGGTAATAATACCCGCTGCGATACGGGCACGGTCCAGGGGGCCGTGCCCGTTGCCCGCCTCCCTGAAAATATACTCGCTAATCAGTATCAGCAGGGTAGAGCCCAGGCACACCAAAATATGCGTCCGCAACCCCGCTCCCCGTCCTTTGCGCTGGCGCTCCATGCCGATTGCGCCGGACAGCACCAGGGCAATGAAAAACTTGGCGAAAATCTCAAAAGCGTTTTCGCTGCTTATATGGGCCCCCATTTGCTGGAGGGCGGCGTGTAACATGTTCATACACAGAGTATACCATGGGAGGCTATTGGATGTAGGAACGAACCGGCATTTGGGGCCGAGCGGACGGTTTTGCCGCGTCCCTGCCCTGTCGAAGCCGCGCCGCTCTCTTTTCAATTTCAGACTCGGGCGCCTGCAACAGGCGCGCCTCGTCCAGATACCTGCGCGCGTCATCCGGCGCATTTCCGGCGATCGCCAGATCCGCTTTGAATAGGCGCGGACCGTAAGAAAGAGGATGCGCCTCCACGGCGCGCGTCAACCATTGTTCCGCAAGGTCAAAGTCTTTCGTTTCAACGGCGAACACCGCCATATATTCTTCGGCGGACACTCCGGCGGTAATCCCGGGATACTTGACATACTCGAAAGCGGCATCCCATGCCCCCCCATGAGCCGCGCGTCGCGCGAGACGCACCCATGCTTCCGGGGCAGCCGTCTTCATAGCGCCCCATTGGCGGATAAAGTAGTCCTGTTGGCGCTGAAGGGCGAAAATCGTTCCCAGTAACTCCCATGCGCCCTCCGTGTCGGGCGCTCGCCGCAATACCAGTTCCAGCCAATAAAAAGCGCGCAACAAGTTACCGGAAGCGACGCAGGATTCCGCCAATGCCACATAGCCCGAAATGGCTTGCGGGTTTTCCATAATCTGTTTGCGATAGTTTTCCTGAAACTTCCCGGCGGTATCGGCCGCCGCAAGCGCCTGACGCTGCACGCTTCCATCAGGAGCGTCTTCAGGATATTCCGGTAACGAGGAAAACACGCCGGCCGCCCCGTTCATATCTCCTAAAAAAAACAGGGAACGGGCATATCTCAGTTTTTCTTCCTCGGAGAGATTACCCTGCCTGGAGGCAAAATCCAGCAGGGCGGCAGTTTCAGGCGCTTTTTCCTTCTCATCCAGCGCAGTCGCCATCAATCGGGCCGCCAGGCGCCCCGCCGGGCTGAGCGGCGTCCGGTTCAAGAGCGGGGCAACCATCGCAACGGCGTTTCCCCTGTCATTCACCTGCAACAGCGCTTTGCCCCAAAGCAACCGCTCCCAGGGCAGAGACTCTTCCATCCCTTCAGATAGCGGCCACAGGGAAAGCGCCTCCCCAATCCGCGCACGCTTCTCATCTTTGTTCTTTTGCTGTTCAGCAGCGTAATAGTAGTGTAACGCAAGTTGGCGGCGGAACGGGGCATCCTCTTTGCTGGAAATCTGTTTTTCCAACTGCCACACCGGGTCGGCGTACCAGAGAGACTGCATGAACGCAACGGCGGCCCCGGCAACTAGCGACAGGGCCAGCAGGCACAGAAGAACACGTTTCGCCAGGCCCATCGGTACGACATCCACAAAACGGCAAACCATCAGGATGACCACCGGCGATACCAGGTACCAGACAAAAGGCGTCTGAAAAGACACGGGGCCGGGATTCCTGTAAAGCAGGAAGAACACCAGGATTCCCGAGGCTAACAGGATGCCATAAGAAGTCCAGTCAGCACATGAAGAAAGGACATGGCCGCCCCGGGCACGGGACAAGTCCAGGGCAACATAGAGTACCGGTACAATCACGAGGGCAGGATACGCCGCCGCAGCTGCCGCGGCGAACCATGCGGATATGAATACCCATACGGGGTCATCCGAAGAAGATATGCCGGTTCCCGACAGGAAACACACGGCGCCGCCCAATGCCAGAACCGTGGCAAGAACCATAGCCCACCCGTCCGACTGCGTCATGGTGGCAGCGCCGGGGGGCGTGACCGCCATCAACAAACCGCCCAGTAAAGGGACCAATAACGTTTCACGGCGCTTCAACCATAACCTCAGCAAACAGAACATCAGGGCTGAAGACGCCACGTGCAGCAACAGCGCGGCAACCCGCAGCACAGATTTCCCCCCGAACAACTTCCATAAAAAGGACTGCACATAGACGGGCATCGCCGCGATGGAAGTCACTTCCTCCCCGTCCAATGAGGCCTCCGGTCCTGAAAAGATATTATTCTGAAAATAGCGTTGAAGGTCCTTGCCCTGCAAAGGCGCATAGGCAAGCATCACATATAGCATGAACGCCACCACGGCCACCACGAACAGCCCGGCCGCGAACAACACACGCGAACTGTTGTCATCCCCGGGCGCCTTGGTTGGCCCATTTGCGGCAAAGGCTGTGTTCATAGGATAATATATGCTCCTTCAATCGGCACCGGGGTAACTTTCGCCTGTCCAATACAAAGGGATAACGAAACCGCACCGCCTGTTCTCAGTTTGCCAGTACAACGACGGGCGACGCAGGTGGCCCGTGTGCAGCCGTATGATGGACAAGAATACTCGCACATGCTATAGTGTGACTTCAGTGTAGCAAATCTCGGAATACCGTGCAACGTGTCGGGAAGGAAAGGCGTTTGCCTTTCCCATACCAAAACGAATCGTTTTTAAAGCGTTGGCCTTATTCCCGCGCAGCGTAAAGCAAAGCGACACCGGTTCGGCTGTTACTTAAAAGACCGTTTCCGGGTTCGTCCGATGCGGTACGCTATCAACAGAAAAAGGAACCCGTAGATATGGTTAATACCCGCACGCGCGTGGGCGTATTGAAGGGGGGATGCAGCTTGGAACATGAGGTGTCTTTGCGCTCGGGAGACGGCGTGGCGCATGCCCTGAACGCATCAGGATATGACGCCCTGCCCATAACTATCCTCAAAAATGGCATGTGGCAGATCGCCGATGAACCACCAAGGCCCGTATTTGACGCGCTGGTCAAGATAAGCGACCTCCGCCTGGATTGTATTTTCATCGCCTTGCACGGCCCCAACGGCGAGGACGGACGGCTGCAGGGACTCTTTGACGTTCTGGGGTGTCCTTACACAGGTTCCGGCTGCGCGGCGAGCGCCCTTTCCATAGACAAACCGCGCGCCAAAGATGTCGTCAGCGCGGCGGGCGTCCCCACTGCCCCGAAATTCTGCGTTTCCATGGCGCACTGGCGGCAGCATCAGGAAGACATCGTCAATCACACCCTTGATGTCATGGGCCTGCCGGTAGTCCTGAAATCCCCCTGTCAGGGCTCCAGCTGCGGCATGGCCATCCCTCATTCGACTCATGATTTTATACGGGACTTGAATGAGATCCTGCCATTGGATGGCATGGTCATGGTGGAAGCCTTCGTGCACGGGCTTGAAGTCACCTGTTCCGTACTTGATACAATATCGGAAGAGCATCCACGTGCGCTTCCGGTAACGGAAATACGTCCCGCCCAGTCCGCGTATTTTGATTATTACTCCAAATATACGCCGGGCGCGACCGCCGAAATTACCCCGGCCCACATAGGCGCTACGCTGACAAAGCGGGTCCAGGAACTGTCCCTGACCGCCCACCAGGCGCTGGGATGCAGCAGTTGGAGCCGAAGCGATTTTATTCTGGGAGAAGACGGCCCGGTATGGCTGGAAGTGAATACGCTTCCAGGATTGACGGAAACGTCCCTGTTCCCCCAGGCGGCGGCGGTTGCGGGCATATCCTATAACGATTTGATTGTTCTTCTAACCGAAGACGCCATTGAACGCCATAAAAGGGCAACTGGAACGGACGGCAAATCATGACCATCGAATACGCCAAACTCCACGGCCTTGGAAACGATTACCTGTTCATAGACACGGCGCGCCATCCCATAGCGGACCCCGGGGCATTATCGCGCGCCATGAGCCATCGCCATCTGGGCGCGGGCGCGGACGGTATCATCCTCGTAATGCAGGGAGAGGACCATCCCTTCCGGATGCGCATTTTCAATGCGGACGGCAGCGAAGCGGAAACCTGCGGCAATGGCATACGCTGTTTTGCCAAATATGTCTATGAGCGGGGCATGACCCGGGCTACGGAGTTTATTATTGAAACCTTGGCGGGACCCAACCGCGTCCAATTGACAGTAAACAACCG
>JAKLHG010000008.1 GCA_022710255.1 Candidatus Hydrogenedentota bacterium | reverse complement strand
GACCCGGATCCCGCGTCCGGAAAGATGGAAGGACGGGCCGTGATATATCAAAGAAACATGCCGGAAGCATCGCTGACACTGTTTGAAGGCGGCCATGAATTGCTGGCGGACTATTGTCTTGCCCGGATGAAGGAGGCCGCCGCGGGGGAAAAGAAATAACCCGCCTGGTTTTCGGGCGGGTTTGCGGAAGGCCGGATTTGTCATGAGGTGCCGTTGTTACAGGTAGGGCGCCAGTATGGCTTCATAGACTTCCTTGAAGCGCGCATACTCTTCCCGGGTAATGAGGGGGCGGTCGGTCATGTAAGGATTGGTGCTTTGGGACCGCGTGTGCAGGGGCACGTCATATCCTTTTTCCGTGGCGTACAATTTCAGGAAGTCCACCGGATTGGAAATTTCGAGGACGAGGGTGTTAATGGCATCCTGCGCCTGTAACATGCCGTCAGGATCACCGTTGCAAAGGCATTCATATGCGGCCTTGATAATCTGGGGATTGAGCATCGTGCCTTGGCCGATGCAGGCCCGCGCGCCCAGTACCAGCCCGGCATAGTACAGCGTTTCATTGCCGACGATATAGCCGAAGGTTTTGTCGCGTACAGCGCGGAGCAGTTCGTAAGTATAGAACCCGTCCGCAGTGGAGAATTTTCCTGCCACAAAATTGTCCATGGACGCGAGGCGGGCCAGGGTTGCAGGCGCCATCTCATACTCTTTCAGTGTCCCCGGAGGCTGGTAGAGGAAGACCGGCCCGTTCACGCCGGCGCATATCATTTCAAAGTACCGTTCCAACAGCTGCTGATGTGTTTCTCCCGCTTCAGGCAGCAAGGCTTCGGGAATGGTATACACCACGCCGGCCGCGCCGGCTTCCAAGGCGAAATTACCCAGTTCCAACCCTTGCTCAATATAGAGTTGCGGGTCGGGACGGCGGTCATAATTCCGGTCCCAAATTCCACTGCAACCGACCAGCACGGGCGTTATACCCTTCAGATGCGCGCATATGTTACGGGCAATCTGCCGTGTGTCATCCATGCTGAACGTGTACATCAACCCCATGCCCGAACGAACGAAGAATGCGTTGATACCTTTGTGCTCCACCAGGAAATCCATGAAACGGCGCTGGCCGTCGTCATCGAGGCTGCCGTCTTCCTTGAATATGGTAAAGGTGGGTGCAATGGCTCCTTCCACGAAACTGGGAACATCCATACTGAAAATCTCCTGGCTGGCCGGGCGGAGCGGTATATCCGCCTGCTGGCGCCTGTTATTTTACTAACGCGGGTGTTGCCCGCAACCCAATACTGACAATACCTTTGCAACATATATGGTTCCCCCCAACAGAAGCCTTGCAGCTCCCCGGGAACGACCCATGCATCCTGAAACCAAAATTGTTCCGCCCCGCTGCACGCGCGTGTCACGGAGTATGATGCCACAAATGGTCCTCGGAATGACAGGAGGCGGGCTGGCGACGTGGCGAAAAACAGGCTGGATAACAAACAAGGCCCCGAACATCGACTCGGGGCCTTGCGTTTACGCTAATGAAAAGGGAGCGGACCTGCGGGTTTATGGCTTGCAGGTACTCTTGGGGAAGGAGTGACGTGAGGCAGAATTGTCACCACATATCACCCGGGTCCGCTCCCTTTCGTTATGAGAGCCTCCTGGTATGAGTGCAATGTGAGGCGGGCCTTGGAGGGAGATGCCGGCTGCAGGTACTCTTGGGGAAGGAGTGACGTGAGGCAGAACGTTTGCCGGACACCTGTCTGACCCGCCTCTGGTAGAGAAGGGGTTGGAGGCAAAATATAATGTGAGGCCTAAATTCATTGTCGTATTCCAATAGCCGAAACTTCTGTAAAGGAGGTCTCCACCTGGCCGGATTTATAATCCGGCATCAGGGTGATATGCAGCATGGATACCGCTTCACCCTGCAGGTTTTCCGGAACCGCCACCAGAAGACTGTCCCGGCTTTTATCCTTAAAGACATCGGGGGCGATATACGCCTTGAACAAGGGGTTCAGGGCGCTGTCGGAAACATACACCTGGTAACCGGCATGTCCCTCGGCATAGGGATCGGGCAGCCAGTTCAACTTAACCGCGCTCACGGGGCGCCGTCGCGTTTCCACCATGAAAATCTGTTTTTGGACTGTTGCAGGCAGGATGGGTGCCGCCGCGTATTGCGACCGGAAATATCGCTCCGCGCCCGGGTCCGGCAGCACGCTCCGCGCTTCTTCAAGACACCGTTTAGCCGGAACATTCTGATATACTTCCGGTACGCCGCCCTTTTGAAACACGCCTTGGGACCCGCCCGTCAGCAGGGCGAAGCTCTTGTCATTTTCAACCAAAACCTGTCCCCTGACTACCGTAACAGAGGTGCCCTGCGGGCCGGTATCTACCTGGAATGATGTTCCCATCACCCTGATATCTCCATGGGGCGTGCCGACACGAAATGCGCGCGGTTCGCCGTGGACATCCAGAAAGATACGGCCTTGTTCCAGCAACAATTCCCGCTCATTCACCACTTGCAGGAGGGAATTCCCGTACAGAGTTGCCTGGGTGGGCCCCAACAGTCCGAAAAGTAACAGGCCATTTTCGCCGGTCTTCACCAAAACGTCTTTGGCCAGAATATCCTTTGTTTTCGTTTCTTGAAACGCATGGCCGGTCGTGTGGCCGCTTTGGACCTCGCCCCGGCTCAGGGTGATCACTCCGACCGCCTTCGCTTCTTTCATAAAAGATGTCGGCCATGCGGCCCACAACAATGCGGCCAGAATAACCAGAAGTACAGGCACGAACACGGGAATTAAGGAGGCAACCCGGCTTAGTCGGGAGACGCTCTTGGGCTGGAACCCCTTTACCCTGCGGACGCCTGAAAAATGCGGGGTATCCATCTCAGGCAGATGGGCCATGATGGAGGAGGTGAGATCGTCCTGCAGTCGGTCGCGTCCGAAAACTTCGAAGAGCCGCACGGTCAGGAAACGGGCATTCTCCATTTCTCTGGTGCATGCCGGACATTCCCGAAGATGTTCTTCGAACTGGAGCTTTTCACCGCTGCTCAGTTCGTCATCCAGGTACGCCTGCTGCAGGCTTCTTATTTGAATGCACGATGCCACTACCCTGATTCCTGTCGCTCGTTTCCGTGTTGACTTTGTACTATTCTTTCCTGTTCCAATGATTCGCGGAGCATTTTGCCCGCACGGTTCAATATACCGCGTATCTCATCATAAGACTCACCGGTGAACCGGCTAATCTCTTCATAACTCATTTCCTGCACATAACGTAGCACCACCGGTAGCTGGTACCGCTCCGGCAGGGCATCCACCGCTCTGTGCACGGCTTCGTACAGATCTTCCGGGCTGTCCCCGTCATGGACGGCCGATTCCGGGTCCAGCGCGAAGAGGGCGCGCCGCCTGGGAAGCGGTGTTTCATTGCGCAGTCGCGGCGCGTTGCGCCGCAACCAATTGGCCGCGACCCGGGTGGTGATGCCCTTCAACCAAGCGCCGAAATGTTCCGGCTCCCTGATCTGCGGTAAACTCCGGAATGCCGCCCAGAAGGCCTCTTGCGAGATATCTTCCGCGCCGCCATACCGGCCCGCATAGTGATACGCCGTGGCATACACCGCATGCTGGTATCGCTGCACCAGCGCGGCAAAGGCCTCGGTATCGCCGTCAAGGCACCGAAATACGAGCTCTTCATCCGTGTGACGCATGATACTTCCCCAAGTGAATAATAAGTATGGTATGATGCCTCACGCAGCGCCACGAAGTCGAAAAGCCGTACCCCGATTGTTGCTTCAACTGTCATTCTTAAAGTGGTTTTTTTTCCCCTGATCCACATAAAATGTTCCACTATGGAACATTTTATGTGGAGGGGCATCGGGGCGCATTTACGGCAGGAGCCCCTTTGGAGGGATAGATGGATAACATGGCAGACCTGATTATTTTTGATGTGGACGGGACCTTATTTGAAACCCAGTATGTTACGGTACCCGCCGTACAGCAAGCCTTTGCAGGCTTTGGACTGCCCGTGCCCTCCGAATCGGGCATTTGCTCGTTTTTTGGGAAACCTGTGGAAGCGTATGAAACATGGCTTGAGCGACAATGCCCGTCTGGTTTGGCGGCGGCGGTGGTGGAACGGGCCAATGCGCTTGAATTGCGCTTTATAGGAGAATTGGGCCGGCTCTATCCCGGTGTCCGGGAAGGCCTTGTACGCCTGAAGGAAGCCGGGTATATCCTCGCCATCTGCTCGAATGGTCCGGATTCCTACGTTCACGAGGTGGTCCGGGCCCATGGACTCGTCTGTTTTTTTTCGGATGTATGTGCGCGGGGTGTTCGCTATGGGAACAAAGAGGAAATGGTTGGCGTCCTTCAGTCACGGCTGCGGCCGAAACGTTTTGTGCTGGTTGGTGATCGGCGTGAAGATATTGAGGCGGCCCATGCCCATCAGGGCGTTGCCATTGCGGCGACTTATGGATTCGGTGCGCCGGAGGAATGGCGGGACGCTGATGCGTGCATGGCTGCTTTCCCGGAAATACATGCATGCCTGCGGCGGCTGTTCGGCTCAGGCGGGAACGGCGCCTAGCCTCTCGTCCAGCCAGCAGGCCATGTCCCCGATATCCTTATGGATATCCGGCCAGGGATGGCCGCCGGTTTCATGGTACCGGACTGTGGCCAGGCCGCCGGCGCGGCGCAAGGCTGCCGCCAGTTTTTCCGCTTGTTTCCAGGGCACGATAAGGTCTTTCTTCCCTTGGACAATCATAAAGGGCGGCGGGGTCGCGACAGGCAGCCGCGCCGGGGAGAGTGCCGTCAGTTTCTCCAGGACTTCAGCCTCGCTTTTACCGTCCAGGCCGTCGCGGAACAGAAGCCGGCCCGGGTCAAACCCTTCGATTTGGATTTGGTCAAAGCGCGCACCGCCGTATTCCACCAGGTCCGTGGGTGGAAAGAGCACCGCAACCGCGGCCACATCGGTCGCCCATCGGCGCAAGGGGGGCCGTGCGGCGGGGTGTCCCGGTTGTGGGGTCAATGCCGCCATCGCGGCCAGATGGCCGCCGGCGGAAGCGCCTAGGATGCCGATACGGCGCGGATGGATGCCATAGTCCGCCCCGTGATGTTTGATGTGCCGCAGGGCGGCATGCACGTGGTGCACCATCTGCAGCCCCGTGAACAGGGTGACCGAACCCGGAGACACGGCAAAAACCGTAAGGCCCCGGTCGCACAAGGCATCGACGGCGCCCAGCCCGATATGCTCATTCAAGGCGATCCGGTCGGCCATCCAGCCGCTTCCGATGACATCCACCACCGCACTGCCGGACGCATTCCGGAGCGGATAAAATACATCCATAATCAGCCCGGCGCCACAAGCCTCGGCATAGACGACATTGCGGTGCTGGGTATATGTGCCCCGGGTTTTCGGGCGCATGCTGAGCAGCGCCGCAGGCCGGTACAACATTTCAACGGCGGAATCATGCGGCGGGTTCGTGGGTGGGTTACTTTCAGGGGGTGTCATGGCGGCAGGTCCTCTGCAGTTCCGGTCGCTCGAAAATGTCCAGCATGCCTTGTACATCCGGAAAGGGCGACACGTAGTCCGCCACCGCTTTCAGGCCCGGAACGGCATTAGCCGGGCACGCGAAAAAGCCGACCGCCTCCCGGATGGACATGTCGCCCAGGGTGTCCCCGATACCCGCAACGGACTCCCTGTTCAAACCCAGCTGTTCAATCAGGCTGTCTACGGCCGCACCCTTGGTGACCCCTTTGAGGTCAATGTTCAAATAATAGTGCGTGGGGGTGATGGTCAGTTCCAGGCCTGGAATCGTTGCCGCGCAGGCCAGGATACGGGGTGTGATATCCTTAAAACATTCCGGGCGCTCGGAAAACAGGGACATCTGCGCCTCTTTACCGAACTGATAGACCACGCCGGGAAAGGCGGGCAGGATCTCGGCGTCAATATAGTCGCGTACCTGGTGGAGCCCCCGGATCATGGCCGGGGTGACCGATTGTGCATAATAGGAGCGGTTGTCTTTCAGCCTGTAAAACAACGCGCCCGCCTCGCAAATGGCGGGATAGCGGATGTCCAAAACCTTCATCAGCGCCTCCACATAGGGCTGGGGCCGACCCGTGCACAGGGTCATGGGGACAAGGGAACTGTCGCCCGCCGAAGCCTTTCGGCACACTTCGGCGAAACGGTCAAACAGGGGGCCGTCCCAGGCGCGGGACTCCTCGGGGGAAATACAGCCGTCCACATCAGATATAATCAGACCTATAGCCATGGTTATTTTTGTTCTCCCGTTTGGATAGACACAAGAACGCCTTTCGGCGGATCAGGTGTCATTATAGCAATTTCAGGAGCGGAATGGGGTACAGAGATTCCCGGCAACGGTTCAAGCGGGCACCGTTGCCGTTATGCAGTTGAAAATGTTTGGCGGGTTCTGGTTGAATCATGGTATCCTTCGTTTACTGTCCTGCGGCCTGTTTCCGTCCCGGTTAACAACCTTCATCTAAAGGGAGCGTACTTATGCTGCTTACCGTACCGCTTATTCTGGCCTCAATGGCGGTGTCCGTGCCCGCCCCGCTTTTCGACGCTTCAGCCGACGCCACCACGTTGCAATCGTTTGTCGTAGAAGGTCTTGCCGTGCCCGCCTCCGGCACCGTTTATGGCGCGGGTTCCCTGGAGGATGGGGGCATGCCGCTGGGCGGCATCGGCACCGGATATGTGTGTCTCGATCCGGAAGGGCGGCTGGGGAAATGCTCTCTATTCAACCATTACCCCGCGCCAATAGCACTTGGTAAACCGTTTTTATCGCTGGCCATGGGAGGCAAGACCTTCGTTGCAGCAACGTCTCTCGACGGCGTCGGAGATGCCCGGGCGCTTCATTATTTCGGCCACTTTCCCATTGCGGACCTCCGGTATGAATTCGACCTGCCGCTGCGCGTGGAGGTCCGGGCGTTCAGTCCATTCCTGCCCGGGGATGCCGCCGAGTCCAATACGCCCGCCGCTGTTTTTGAAGTCTTCGTCACCAATACCGGCGACGCCGCCACAACCGTCACGCTGTCTTTTGCACCGGGTGGCTTTCCGGCGGGGGATGCCGCCGCGTTTGTCGAGGACGCCTGGCAGGGTATGCAGGTGACCCATGCTCCCCTTCAGCATCTTCCGGAATGGATACGGCACACCTATGCGATCGCCGTTCGGGGCGGGGTGGTGGAATGCGTGGAAACAGGTGTTCGCGCATCGGCCACACTGGACCTTGCGCCGGGCGAACGCAAGAGCGTTCCCTTCATCCTTGCGTGGCATCAGCCGTACCTGCGGGAAAGTTCCGGGCGCGTGGAGAAACATTTCTATGCCGGGCGCTTTGCCGACGCGCACGCCGTGGCTGCCCGGACCGCGGAACGCCGGGAGGACTGGCTGCGGCGCATTCTCGGCTATCAAAGCGCCCTGTATGGGGAAGGCCTGCCGGACTGGATGAAAGAAACACTTATTGCCGCCCCTTACGCGCTGACCAAAAATTCCCTGTGGCTTGCCCGCCAGCGACCCGATGACTGGTGGGGCGACGAGGGATTGTTCCTGGTGAACGAAAGTTTTTCGACCTGCTCCATCACCGATACCATGCCGTGCCG
This sequence comes from Candidatus Hydrogenedentota bacterium, assembly GCA_022710255.1. GTDB lineage: Bacteria > Hydrogenedentota > Hydrogenedentia > Hydrogenedentales > CAITNO01 > JAAYBJ01. Next base: position 13,327 of record JAKLHG010000008.1, on the reverse strand, counting down.
GTTTTTCGGCCACTGGCCCGCCCTGTTCTTCTTTCCCGAACAGGAATTGACAACCCTCAAGGCCATCCGCCATTTTCAGTTGCGAGGCGGCGAACCCCCCTTTATCTTGGGACTCGCCTTCGGTATTCGCGATCCGCGCTACCACTGTCAGCACACCTGTGGCGCGGGGGAGTATGCCCAGATGATTTACCGCTATTATCTGCGCACCGGGGACAAGGCCTTTTTCGACGATTTCTATGATTCCGCGCGTGATTCCATTAACTTCATGATGTCTTTGGACAAGGATGGCGACGGGCTCGTGGAAGATCACGTGCATGCCATACCGGGCGAGACCTTCCCCGCGAACAATCCCATGGACAACTGGCCGTGGTACGGCGCGAGCAGTTACACCGCGGGGAAAGGACTGGCCGCCCTCGTGTGCGGCATCAGGATGGCCGAGCTGGCCGGTGATGAAACCCAGGCTGCGCAATGGCGCGACATGTTCGCGCGCGGACAGCAGGCCTATGAGGACAAGTTGTGGACCGGATCCTATTACCGCGTCTACAACGATCCCGCCACGGGACGCATCAACGACGCCTGTCCCGCGATGCAGTTGAGCGGCGTCTGGTCCACGCGCGTGCTCGGCCTGCCCGATGCGCTGCCCGGAGACCGTATCCAAACCGCCTTGGATACTATCCTGAAACTCAATGTGCCCGCATCTCCCTATGGGATGGTGAACGGCGTATATCCCGATGGACGGCTCTGCGAAGAAGGCGGTGGTTCCGGCATACCGGACACCCAATGGTCCCGTGACATTTTTACTCAATGTAACGCGACTGCCGCCATGGTTTACTTCTATTACGGACGCCTCGAGGACGGAACGACCGCCGCCCGGGGCATGCTCGACACCATCTTCCGCGGACCCCATGCCATGCCTTGGGCGCAGCCGTGCGGCCTCAGTTCAAAAACCGGCGGCACCTGTCATGGACATGACTATTATGACCACATGGTCGTGTGGAGTTATCCGCTCGCTTTCGCCGGACAGGACATCGCCGCCGCCTGCGCTCCGGATGGCATCATTGACAGACTGCTCAAGGCGGGGAAGTAAGTCCAGGCCTTACGCTTATCCAGTAGGGCTCTTGCCATAGAATTCCATCATTGGCGTTGATCAGTACTTGTCGGACACTGTCGGACGGGGTTTTACAACGCGTTGAAGTAAACGCCTTGAAGCGATGCGCAGGAAAGGAGCAGTCATGTCGCGAAACAGATATCTTGTGATAACCGTGGTTTTTATGGCGTGTGCCGCGGCTGCCGCCGATGCCGTTTACATGGCCAATGGCATCAAGATGGGCGAGGTGACGCCGGACAGTGTCCTTGTGTGGACGCGCCTGACGCGGGCGGCGGAGCGCAATGCGGATGGTGCGCCCTTTCCGGAGGTGGCGGGCAAGGAGCGGGCCGGCGGCGACCTGTCCGTAACGGATATTACGGGCGGGCGCGCCCTTGAGGACATGGAAGGGGCGGCGCCGGGTGCGCCGGGCTTGGTGCGGGTGACGTATTGGCCTGAAGAGGCTCCGGAATCCAAAGTACAAAGCGATTGGCAGGCGGTGGACGAAGCCCGGGATTATACCCGTCAGTTTCCGTTGACCGGTTTGAACCCCGGTACCCGCTATGTCGCTTTGGTTGAAGGGAAACCGGTGGCGGACGGTGAGGTGACCTGTCGCGTGGAAGGCCGCTTCCGCACCGCTCCGTTGCCGGAAGAGCCCGCGGAAGTGAACTTTGTCGTGGTGACCTGCGGGGATTACCCGCGCCGGGACGACCCGGACAGGGGCCACAAGATTTATGACGCCATGCTGAAACTGGACCCGGATTTCTTCGTACATACGGGCGACATTGAATATTATGACAAGGCGTTGCCCTGGGGGCCGGCCCCGGAACTGGCCCGCTTCAAATGGAACCGCTTTTATGCCATGCCGTTCCAGCGCACCTTCCACCGGAATGTGGCCAGTTATTTCATGAAGGATGACCATGATACTTTGATGAATGACTGTTGGCCGGGACAGCGCTATGGCGCGTTGACGTGGGAACAGGGCCTGGTCCTTTTCCGCGAGCAGGCGCCTGTGGGTGAGAAGCCGTATCGCACGTTTCGCTGGGGCAAAGACCTGCAGATTTGGCTGGTGGAGGGGCGGGACTTCCGCAGTCCTAACACGATGCGGGACGGCCCGGACAAATCCATCTGGGGTCCGGAACAGAAAGCGTGGTTCAAACGAACGGTACAGGAGTCCGATGCGACGTTCCGCGTGCTGATCAGCCCCACGCCGCTGGTGGGCCCGGACCGGGAAAACAAGAACGACAACCATGCCAACGAAGGATTCGCCCACGAGGGCAAGGAACTACGCCAGTTCATGGCGGCCCGGGGCAACATGATTGTCATTAACGGCGACCGGCATTGGCAGTATGTGTCCGTGGATGACGATACCGGCCTGCGCGAGTTCGGCACGGGCCCCCACAGCAACGAACACGCCAGCGGCTGGAAACAGGGGGACGTACGCCCCGAGCACCGCTATTTGAAACTACAGGGCGGTTTCCTGCAGGTAAATGTGACACGGGAAGAAGGAACGCCCAAAATGATATTGCGCCATCGTGATGTGGAGGGAACTGTTTGTAATGAAGTAACACTGCCGGATCCGAAGTAACCTTCCGTTACACACATCGCCTTCTTACGATGCCTTTTCTTGAATGGCCTGCCGGGTTCTTGTACACTAAACGTGTTGTCCAGGGTTTTAAATCACAATTTTAATGAAGAGGAGCGTGTCATGTTAACGGCAGAATTTCATCATTTTGGCGTGCCGACATCGGCTAAAGGCGAAAACGAGAACTATATTGAAGGAGCGAAGGTATATGTAACCGACCCGGAAGCGAATCCGTTTCGCATCGAGTTTCTCCGTTTCGAGGAAGGTTCGCCGATGCCGGCGGAAGTCTGCAAGGGCGCCCATGTGGCTTTCCTTGTAAATTCCCTGGATGAGGCGATGGCGGGGCGCAAGGTGATTGTGCCGCCCTTTGACGCTACGGAAGAACTGCGTTGCGCCTTTATCATGGATGGCGACGCAGTGATTGAAGTCATGGAAAAGCGCTAGGGCGAAAGCCTTTTTTCAATAAAACTCAAGAGAGCGGAAACCGGTATGTCTTTTACCGAGAGAAGGAATAACACATATGGCGATGAAGAAACTGATTAATGACCCGGCCAACCTGGTCAAGGAGTTACTGGCAGGGTTCGCGCTTGCCCATGGGGACAAGGTATCGCTCACGGGTTCGGACCTGGTAGTGCGGGCACAGGCCAAGTCGCCGGACAAGGTGGCGCTGGTGACGCTCGGCGGCAGCGGGCATGAGCCCGCCCTGAGCGGATTCGTGGGCGAGGGCATGCTCGATATCAGTGTGCCGGGAGAAATCTTCGCGGCGCCCGGTCCGCCCCGCGTGCTGGAAGCGTTGCGCCTCGCGAAGCGCGACGCCGGGATCCTGTTCATCGTGTTGAACCACGCGGGCGACGTGCTCTCGGCGAAGGTGGCCATGGACCTGGCCGCCAAGGAGGGTATCCTCCTGAGGCGCGTACTGACCCATGAAGACATGTCGGGCGGTCCCCGGGGCGACGGGGATGACCGTCGCGGCCTGTCCGGTTGCCTGCCGGTTATCAAGGTGGCCGGCGCGGCGGCGGAGCAGGGCCGGTCGCTCGAAGCGTGCGCCGAAATCGCGGAACGGATGGAAGCGGGCATGGCCACGCTGGCCGTGGCGGTATCCGGCGCGACCCACCCCTGCACGGGGGATGTCATCGCGGAGATTCCGGACGGCATGATGGTGGTAGGCATGGGCCAGCACGGCGAGGCGGGCGGCGGCACGCAGCCGCTCAAGACCGCGGACGCCACGGCCGAGATCATGCTGGACGCCCTGTTGGAGGACATCCATGCCCGGCCGGGCGAAGATCTTTTTGTCATGCTGAACGGTGTGGGGTCCACCACGCTGATGGAATTGTATCTTGTGCTGCAGCGGGTGAAAGATCTGCTGGAGACGCGGGGCATAACGCTGGCGCGTTCCCTGGTGGGTGAATTCCTGACCGTGCAGGAGATGGGCGGCTTTCAGATGTGCGTCGGCCGCCTCGACAAAGAGTTGAAGGCCTTGTGGGACGCACCGTGCAGTTCCCCGGTCTGGACGGTGAAATAGTCATGGGCGCTATTACACACGGATTGCTGGCGCGCATGCTGCGCGGCGCCGCCGCCGAGGTCCGGGAAAACCATGAATGGCTCTCCCGGCTGGATTCGGTGGGCGGCGACGGCGACCACGGCACTACCATGGTGCGGGCCATGTCCAGGATGGAACAGGCCCTGGAAGCGGACGTGTCGGGGAAAATACCCGCCCTGCTCAACGATGTGGGCTGGGCCATTCTCGGCGTGGACGGCGGCGCGATCGGCCCATTGCTGGGCATGTTTTTTGTGTCCATGGCGGAAGGCGCGGAAGGCCTGGAGGCCCTGGATGTCGGTGACCTGGCTGCCGCGTTCGAAGCCGGCCTGGCCGGTGTGCGCGCCCAAACCAAGGCGCAACCTGGCGACAAGACCCTGGTGGACGCGCTGGTGCCCGCCGTGGAAGCGCTGCGCGCCGCCGCCGAAAGCGGCAAGGAGATCCTCGAGGCGCTGCACCTGGCGGCGGAGGCGGCCGAAGCCGGCGCGGAATTGACAAGTACCCTGCAGGCCCGGTTCGGACGGGCACGCAATATCAAGGAACAAAGCATAGGAACCCGCGACCCGGGCGCCACCTCGATAGCCCTGCTGTTTCGCGGATTTGAAAAAGGAGTGGAACCACATGCCTGACAACGATAAAACGCAAGGCAGCGAAGCGAAAAATTATGGTATCGGCATTCCCATGGAGACGCCGGGCTTTTTTCTGAAGGGGTCGGCCCACCTGTATTGGGGCATGAAAAACCGCCTTTCCCGGATATTCAACCCCGAGTCCGGCCGCACGGTGATGCTGGCCTTTGACCACGGCTATATCATGGGCCCGACCTCGGGCCTGGAACGGCTGGACCTGGTGGTGCCGCCATTGATTCCCCATGTGGACTGCCTGATGTGTGCACGGGGCGCGCTGCGCGCCTGTATCTCCCCCGAAGTGCGCAAGCCCGTCGTCATGCGCTGCAGCACGGGCGCTACCGTACTCAAGGAATTGAGCAATGAAGTCATTGGCGTCAGCCTGGAAGAAGCGGTTGCACTGAATGCCGCAGCCGTCACTACCCAGGTGTGCATCGGCGCCGAGTATGAGCGTGAAACCCTGGACAACCTTGCCTATCTCATCAATGAAGGCAATCGCTACGGCGTGCCGACCCTCGGCGTTACCGCCGTGGGCAAGGAAATGGCGCGAGACGCGCGCTACCTTGGACTGGCCTGCAGGGTCATTGCCGAGCTGGGCGCCCACTTCGTCAAGACCTACTATTGCGAGCCGGGTTTCGAAACAGTCGTGGCGGGATGTCCCATTCCCGTGGTCATCGCCGGCGGCAAGAAACTCCCCGAACTGGACGCGTTGAAAATGGCCTATCGGGCCGTGGATCAGGGCGCGCTGGGCGTGGATATGGGCCGCAACATTTTCGGCGCGGATGACCCTGTCGCCATGGCGCAGGCGGTTGGCGCCGTCGTGCATCGTCTTGAAAAACCGGAACAGGCATTTGCGCTGTATAACGATTTGAAGGCGAATAAATGACCGGCCGGGAATGTTTTACCGGAATGTGAAAGGACTAAAAGGACACAAAGGACATACAGGACTGGCCGAATGACTGTGAACGAAACAAATCCTGCGTCCTTTAATAGGCCAACAGTAAACATAGGAGTACATGATATGGAGATCACAAGAAGAAGTGTATTAACCGGGTTCGCCGCTGCTGCGGCGGGCATTCTAGTGAAAGGAAAAGTCATGGCTGATACTTCCAAGTCCCCCGTTATTCCCCGTTATCCCAACGAACACTTCTATAAATCGGACGGCACGTTCGATGTCGAAGCGGCCAAGGCCGCTTATTATGAAATGTTCGAAGCGTTTCACTATCCCATTGTGGACCGTCTTCGCACCGATGAGTTCTGGGCGGTGGATTTCGGGATGGGCAATTTTGCCGAAGTGGGCATGGGCGGTATTTTCTGGGTCAACAACAAGGAACATAATTATTTCGGCCACGACATTTACCTGCTGCCCGGCCAGATGATTCCCGAACATAAACATGTGCGTACCGATGAGGCGGCACCGAAGATGGAAGGCTGGCAGCCGCGCAACGGCTGGTGCTATATCTACGGCGAAGGTGAACCGACCCCGGGCGTGGAAGCCAGGATTCCACTGTCCCACCGGGAAATCGCCAAAGCGCGGGTTGAAAAGAAACTGTTGCCCGGCGAAGTGGGTACGCTCGCCGGTCCGGAACAGTGGCATTGGATGTATGCCCCCGAAGGCGCCATCGTCACGGAATATGCCACCTATCATGACGGTGCCGGCTTGCGGTTTTCCCACCCTGATGTAAAGTTTTAGACAAATCCCGAGTTTACACAGTTCCGCTTCCCGCCCGGCCCTGGGGGGAGGCGGAAATTTCTTTTGCGTACCGCCGCGCCTAAATGCTATACTCTAGTGCCCAAAATTTAAAGTACCCGTTTATGGGGATAAAGCATATTTCACTGTATGGAGAACACATAGCGTATGTCAGGTCATTCCAAGTGGAGCACGATTAAGCGTAAAAAAGGCGCCGCGGATGCGAAGCGCGGCAAGGTTTTTTCCAAGCTGGCCAAGGAGATTACGGTGGCCGCGCGCAGCGGCGGTGACCCGGAATCCAATGCGCGTCTGCGAACCGTGTTGATTGCCTGTCGCGCCGCGAATATGCCCAGCGATAATATCGACCGGGCCATTAAAAAAGGCACGGGCGAGCTGCCCGGTGTCACGTACGACGAAGTGCGGTACGAAGCCTATGGCCCCGGTGGTGTGGCCTTGTTGATTGACGTGCTTACGGACAACAAAAACCGCACGGTGGCTGAGATTCGGCATATCGTGAACCGGGTGGGCGGCAACATGGCCGAAGCGGGCGCGGTGACCTGGAATTTTGAGCCTCGCGGCACGATTACTGTGGCAAAGGAAGGGGTCAGTGAAGAGGACATTTTTGAAAAAGCGGTGGAAGCCGGCGGTGATGATGTGGATACGGAAGGTGATTCCTATGAAATATCCACCGCGCCCAACCAGCTGCACGTGGTGGCGGAAGCGCTGGAATCCATGGGGATAACAGCGTCGGAAATCAAGCTGACCATGGAACCCAAAACCACCCTTGATGTGGAAGGGAAAACACTCTCCGCTTTGCTGCGCCTGCTCGAAGAATTGGAAGACCATGACGATGTTCAGGACGTGTTTTCCAACATGAACGCTACCGATGAGGCCATGGCGGCGGCCATGGGTGACTAAGAATGCTGGTGGTCGGCTTTGACCCCGGCAGCGCCATTACCGGGTACGGCGTGGTGGAAGGGCGGGGCAGCCGCCTGCATCACGTGGAACACGGGGTATTCCGCACGTCCGCGGACCTGCCCATGGCCGAAAGGCTGTTGTCGATTCATGCCCGGGCTTTCCGCCTGCTGGAAACCTACCACCCGGATGCGGTGGCCATCGAACGGCTCTATTTCAAGCAGAATGTATCCACCGGGATCAATGTGGCCCAGTCGCGGGGTGTGCTGTTGCTCGCCGCCGCCCAAGCCGGCTGCCCGGCCGGTGAGTTCAGTCCCACTGAAATGAAAACCGCCATCACCGGCTACGGCCGTGCCGAAAAGAACCAGCTTCAAGAAATGGTCAGACGGTTGCTGAACCTGAAGGACATTCCCCGTCCGGACGACGCGGCGGACGCGCTGGCGCTGGCCATTTGTCAACTCCAAATCGGCAATGTTCAATCCCGCATACAAACAAGAATATAACATCACTTTTCCCGGCAGGTTGAATAAAACAGGCGGGAAAGCGTCTGTAACGATGGATTCACCTGAGTGCGACGCAGGAAAAGGAGACCATCATGAAGTGTGCATTGATTATTCTGGCTATGGTTGTCAGCACCGTGCTGATGCTGGGAGCGGTCCCCGGCTCTTCCGCCCGGGAAGGCATCGGCCCGGCGCCGTCTGCGGTCACGAAACTCGCCTTTAACCGCCGCGCCATACCCCGGCCCTTTATGCGGCCGCCTTTTGGGCGTCCGTTTCCGGTTCATCGGCCGATATATCGTCGTCCGGCGGTAACGGTTGTGGCGCCTGTTATCACGGTGGCGCCGCCTCCTCCTCCAGTGGTTGTGACGCCGCCGCCGCCTGCTCCGGTGCGTCATGTGACCCTGCCTCTGGCGGAACCTTTGGTGGTGGAACAATCCGGTCCCGGGCGTTATGAAACGCGTACGCGTGTTGCTCCTTCCGGGGAGCGTTATGAGGAACAGGTATGGGTGTCCGCACCGTGAAACTGCGGTTGTTATGGCGCGCCCTGGGCGTGGTGTGTCTCTTGGGATGCCTGCTGATGGTGGTTCTGAGCGGCACACTGTTGCATGCCGGCATGAGCCGTGTCCTTCTCATAGGCTATTGGCTGCTATTTGTAGCGCTCATCATGGTCGCGTTGTATTGTGCGATGCTGGACCTGCGCTACACCCGCCTGGAATTCAAGGTGCGCGAACGCGCCCTGTTCCACGAGACCTTCATGACCGACGAGTTCCGGCAGGTCATGGAAGACGCGAAAAAGAAGGCGGCCGAAGAAGAACGTCCGAACGCGCCATGATCAGGCCGGTTGTGCCCCCTCGCTGAAGTGGCGGGCGACATAGTCCTCCAGAATTTCAAAAAAGTCACGCGCGACAGTTTCTCTTGTTCCGGACAGCAGGGTGGTCTTTTCTCCGTCGAGATACACAGGACACCGGGGATGTTCCTGGCGTCCGGGTAGACTGATGCCGATATGGGCCGCCCTGGATTCGCCCGGACCGTTTACAATACAACCCATGACGGCAATGGTCAGCGCTTCTATGCCGGGACGGCGTTTGCGCCATTCGGGAATCCGGCTACGGATATACCCTTCCGTTTCCGCCGCCAGCCACTGAAAATCATCGCCCGAAGTGCGCCCGCAGCCCGGACACGACGTGACGGTGGGACTGAACTGGCGCAACGCGAGCGCCTGAAGCAACTGCTGGGCGGCGTATACCTCATCACAGCGGCTGCCGCCGGGTTCGGGGGTCAACGAAACCCGGATAGTGTCGCCGATGCCTTCTTCGAGCAACACGCCCATGGCCGTGGCGCTCCAAATGATGCCTTTCATACCCAGGCCCGCTTCGGTCAGCCCCAGGTGAATCGGCTGTCGGGTCTGGCGGGATAATTCCCGGTTCACGAAGATCAGGTCGGCAGGCCGGCTGCTCTTGCAGGAGAGCACAATCCGGTCTTCGCGCACGCCTAGCGCCAGGGCATGCTCCGTCGATTGCAGTGCGGACCGCACCATGCACCGGTTGATGATTCTGTCCGCGGTTTCGGGAGCCTGGCTCATGGCGTTTTCATCCAGCATTTTCTTCACTAGATCAGGGTCCAGTGATCCCGCGTTGACGCCTATGCGCAGGGCCTTGTCCCCGTCCCGGGCAATGGCGCAGATTTCGGCGAAATGCGCCGCATGGGCGTCACCCTGGCCGACATTTCCCGGGTTGATGCGGTATTTGTCCAGGGCTTCGGCGCACGGGGGATATTCACGCAGGAGGGTGTGCCCGTTGTAATGAAAATCGCCGATGAGCGGCGCCGTTATCCCCGTGTCCAGCAGGCGCGCCTTGATTTCCGGGACCGCCGCCGCGGCCCTCCCCGTATTGACCGTGACACGTACCATTTCCGCGCCCGCCGCCGCCAATGCCGCGCACTGTGACGCGGTCTCGACCGCGTCCGAGGTATCCGTGTTGGTCATGGCCTGTACCACAATGGGCGCATGGTCGCCTATGGATATCTGTCCCGCCTGAACGGCTGTTGTTTCTTTGCGTGTCATGGGTGCTATCCTTCGCCGCGTAACCAAACCAGAATGCGGTATCCCGCTTCCGTTCAAGCATACCACACCGGCACCGGCCCGACACAGGAGAAGCGGTCCCATCGCGCGGTAAAACTTGATGCAATGAAAGTGTTCAACGTATAGTATACCGATTACCGTTGCTGGTGAGAACGTGCACATAACCTTACCAAAAGGAACCTCATCATGGAAATGAAACCTGTTTTAAGTGGTTGTGCGTGTTGCGGCCTTTCAAGGCGTCACTTTCTGGCTTCCAGTTGCGCGGCCTGTGCCGGCGCGGTGGGCGTGCTGGCTGCGGCCCGTCCCGTGTTTGCGGCGAAAGCCGACGGCAAGCCGCTTATTCACGTTATTTATTCGTTGCATGCGGAAGTGCAGCCGGGGCCCGACTGGCCCAATGTGGGCTTTGATTTCCGGCCGGTTATGGAAAGTGTCAATGCCGCCCTGGCCAACGGGTGCCCTGAGTTCAATTTTTTGTCGTCCACGGCTACCGGCCCCGAAGAGGCGGAGGCCATTGTCAAGGGGGACTCCGATACCACGGCGCCGATACTCGGGTATATTGTGTATCAGATGAACTGCTGGAACCGCGTGGTGCAAACCGTGGCCGAAACCGGCAAGCCCACCTTGTATGTGGACTTTCAGTTTGCCGGCAGCGGCGGTTTCCTGGTCTATACGGCGGACTTTCTGCGGAAACGGACGCCCAATGTCGGCTTCGCGGCTTCCTCGCGCATGGACGATGTGATTGCCGCCGTGAAATGTTTTAAGGCGGCCGCCGCCGGCGGTTCCCCGGCGGACTTTGCCGCCGCCGTTACAAAAGCGCGCCGGGATACCACACCGGCTCCGGGCGATCTTGCCTGCAAGGAAGACCCGCTCACTACACTTTCGCCCGCAGAGTGCCTTGAAAAAATGAAGGCATCCAAAATACTGGTCGTCCGGGACCAGGAAGCCAAGGCGCTGGACCCCTACATGGGCATCCCGCTGGTGCAGGTGGCCTTTTCGGAATTGAACGCCCTCTGGGAAAGCGCGGACAAAGACGAGGCGCGGGCCATTGCCGATCGCTGGGAAAAACGCGCCGCCGCCATTACGGATGTTCCCCGGGAAACGCTGGAAGTTTCCGCCGCCATGTACCTGGCCAACAAGGCGCTGCTCGCAAAGTATGAGGCCAACGCCATCACCATCAACTGCCTCGGCGGTTTTTATGGGAATCATATCCACGCATATCCCTGCCTCGGGTTCCATGAACTCAACAACGAAGGCCTGATCGGTGCCTGTGAAGCCGACGTGCGGTCCACCGCCACCATGACCACGTTCACGGCGCTTACCCGGGGCCGGCCCGGGTATATTTCCGACCCCGTGGTTGACACGGCCAAGCGGCAAATCATTTATGCCCACTGTGTGGCGTCGAACAGGGCTTTCGGGCCGGCGGGTCCGGAAAATCCCTTCTCGATTCTGACGCACTCCGAAGACCGGCAGGGTGCCGCGGTACGGTCGCTGCTGCCTGTGGGATACATGACGACTTCCCTGGAGGTGTGCCCGGAGCGCAAGGAATTCCTGTTCCACCAGGCCAAAACGGTGGCGAATGATCCCGATGACCGGGCATGCCGCACCAAGATCTGCGGGGAACCGGTCGGCGATATCGAAAAACTTTTCACCCAGTGGGATCAATGGGGATGGCACCGGGTTACCTTCTACGGCGACCTGAAAGAACCGGTGTTCGCCTTGGCCGATGCCATGGGATACAAGGTTGTCGAGGAAGCCTGAGCGCCTCTTCCCCGGCGACCGCGGCCCGGCATGCCGGGAGCGGGCGGCACATCATAGTGCGGGGCGCATCAAGAATGTCATCATGTCAACTGATGTGATGACGCACAAGTAAAAGGATCGATAAATGAAAATCACGTCCTACGGCGCTGCCGGAGGGGTCACCGGTTCCAAGCACCTGCTCGAGATTAATGGCCACCGTGTCTTGCTGGACTGCGGCATGTTCCAGGGAAAGCGCGAAGAAGCTGCCCGCAAAAATCAGACGTTTGCTTTCAATGCGGGGAAACTGGATGCGGTGGTGCTGAGCCACGCCCATATTGATCACAGCGGCACCCTGCCCATGCTTCACAAAAACGGCTACCGCGGCCGCATCTACACCACGACCGCCACCCATGACCTGTGCGGGGTGATGCTGCTGGACAGCGCCAACATCCAGCAGCGCGACGCGGAATGGCTGGCCAGGAAACAGCGGACCTTTGTGCCGCCCCTGTATGACGAGACCCATGTCCGGGAGGCCATGAAGCATTTCACGACCTATTCGTATGCCGACCGGTTCGAGGTGGTTCCTGATGTTTTCATCACGTTCCAGGACGCCGGGCATGTGCTCGGCTCCGCCATGGTGGTTGTGGATTACAAGGAAGACGGCGCAGACCGCCGCCTCATATTTTCAGGCGACCTGGGTCGTAAAAACATGCCGCTCCTGGAGGATCCCTGGATACCGGAGGATGCGGATACCGTGATCATGGAAAGCACTTATGGCGATCGGGACCACGACCCCATCGAGGCCATGGAAGGCAGCCTTGCCGAAGTCGTCCTGCGTACCATACGCCGGGGCGGCAAGGTGATCATTCCCAGTTTTGCCCTGGAACGCGCCCAGGAGGTCGTGTTCGCACTGAAGCGCCTCGAGATGAACGGTGTCATTCCAGAACTTCCCGTTTACGTGGACAGTCCGCTTACCGTGAGCGTTACCGAAATATTCCGCTATCACACGGAATTGTTCGACCGGGAAACCAGACAGGTCGAGAATACGGCCGGCGATCCCTTTGAACTCGAGAACATCACCTATATCCGGAATGTGGATGATTCCATGCGCCTGAATTCGTTGAAAGAACCCTGCATCATCATCTCCGCCTCCGGCATGTGCGAAGTCGGGCGCGTTCTGCATCACTTGAGGAATAACTGCGAAGACCCGCGCAATACCATCCTTATCGTCGGGTTCATGGCCGAAAACACCCTTGGCCGACGTATTGTCGAGCGCCAGGCGGAAATCAAAATCTTCGGTGTAAAACGCCAGCTACGGGCCGAAGTGGCGATCCTGAACTCCTTCAGCGCCCATGCCGGCCGATCGGAACTGCTGGAATTCGGGGCACGCTTTCAAGGCAGGGATAAGCGGGTGCTGCTCGTTCACGGAGAAGAAAAAGCCCTCAAGGCCCTGCAATCCGGTTTACGGGAAAAAGGCGTCGCCCACGCCCAAATCATGGAGGAGAAAGTGCCGGTGACCGTCTGAAACCCGGCCGTGCACGTTTCCTCCCGGGAGAATATGTCGTGAAAATCGCCG
>JAKLHG010000799.1 GCA_022710255.1 Candidatus Hydrogenedentota bacterium | reverse complement strand
CGGCCGGACCTCCGGCCAGGGGGCAGGTCCACAGGTCGCCGCCGTACTGGAAGACGATGCGCCCGGCGCCGACGTCGGGATTGCGCAAGAGGCGCGCGTCATCGAGGGCGGCAAGCGGGGCGAGGGACAGCCCCAGCAGCACGAGCAAGAAGATCCCCACTTGGGCCACTATCATCCGCTGCGATCGCGTCACGTTTCACCTCCGATGGTCTATGAACCTGCCCGTGCCCGGCGCGGGCGTCATCTCCTACTACTCGCCGCCCCCTTGAAAGGTTTCCCCCCCAGCGGCGGCATGGAGGCGGCGCATCACCTTTTCCCAGGAGCGGGTGGTCACGAAGCTCTCCTCGAACTGGCCGATCATGCGTTCGAGCTTCCTCATCGGCACGGCGAAGGTGAGCTCGCCGGTCCCGACGCAGGGGCGGGCCGAGACGTCGAACATGCCCAGCACGCACTTGGGGGCGGCCTTGCGGTTCTCGAGGAAGGGGTACTGGATCACCGCGGCGCAGCCCGAGGCGAAGGGGGCGATGACGCCGAATGGATCGCTCTCCTCGAAGTTGGCCAGGGTGAACAGGCCGGACAATACGTCGGGCGGGGCAAAGAAAACCGCCGCCTCGGGCTCGTCGGCGTCCGCCAGCCCGTCCCAGCGCTTCAGCACCAGGAAACGCCCGGGGGCCCGCCACTCCGGCATGTGCCTCATCAGCTCGCGCACCGTGGCGGGGTCCTTCTTGTAGCGCTCCCCCTCCATCTTGCCGGGGATGCCCGACGACAGGAACTGCTCGAAATTGGGCCGCTGCGGCGCCGGGAAGCCGCAGAAGCGCTTGCCGCAGCCGAGAGCCGGCTCGTCCAGGCACAGTTCCTCCCCCTTCCGCGCCCGGCCCAGGTCGGCGATGAAGCAGCGCCAGCCCTTGCTCTTCGGCTCCGCCTGCATCCCCGGCGGCGGCGCATCGGC
>JAKLHG010000798.1 GCA_022710255.1 Candidatus Hydrogenedentota bacterium | reverse complement strand
CTCTTCCGGGTTGCGTGCCGGGGACGGCAGTGAGCAGTCTTCCAAAGCGGTTTGCGCCCAAATCAAGGTGATTATCGAGAAGGAAGACAAACGCAGCCCCTTGAGTGATCAGAAGATAGCCGATATGCTTCAGGGCCAGGGAATACAGGTTGCCCGCAGAACGGTGACCAAGTATCGCGAACAGAACGGTATTCTGCCTGCGAAAATGCGCCGGATTTATTAAGGTCTTGACGGGGCGGCTCCGGCCGTGGCAAGGTCCCGTTAGTCTTTCTTCGGCTCCGGCGGCGTCAGGCGGGTGAGACGGAAGTTGCGGATTGCGCCGGTTGTCCGCCACGTGGCGATGCCAAGGGGCTGGACCGGTGCCATTTCCCATCGGATATCCACATCACGATCGCCGACTTCCACATCCACCAGCTGTTCTTTGTCCACCCATGCCTGGATGCGTCCGCCGGTCGCCCGCAGTTTCACCGGATACCAGCGATGGGACTCCAGCGAACGGAAACGGGCGGTTTCATTGTTGTACGCATCCAGCCAGTCCAGGCTGGAGATGCCTATGCATGTGCCGCCCCATCCGCCCACGATCAGACTGAATGAACTTTCGCCCCACGGGGCGGTAAGCCCACAGAAGAAGTCATTGCCGGAAAGGCGCATCGCGTCCAGGGTGATTTCATAATCCATTTTCGGGACATCCCCCTGCCATAACACTCCGCTCATGTCGTTGCCCGTTTCAATGATGAGGATATCGTTCAGAACATGAATACCAGCGCTTCCGGAAAAATCGGCCATCGCCCATGCCGTCATTTGCGCCAACGGTTCCCCCGGCTTTGCGGTGGGCAGCTGGCCGGTATTTTTAAGAATGAAGTGCACTACATGTAGGGTGAGCCCGTCTTCTAAAAGGGGGTTGTCCGCCGCGGTAATGGTTTCAAAAGAACCCTGGCCTGCCAGGCGATAGG
>JAKLHG010000797.1 GCA_022710255.1 Candidatus Hydrogenedentota bacterium | reverse complement strand
CGATGTGCTGGGTATTGGCACCGGAGGTCTTGCCCTGAAGCGAGAAAAGGGATTGACCCCCTGGGGACAATTCAGGACAGTTCAGGGACAGACCACGAAATAAGTCATAATGAGTGACAACTTTTTGAAAAGTGACGTGCTTTTAACTTCGGAAAGAGTGAAGTCTCTGTCTTCGCAAATGTGCGAGGGACAGTCCCTCGCTTTCGAGTTTCACGAACCGGGTCTATGACGCCTTTATCGACGATGATTATACCGGTAGTCCGGCGTGGACGGTGGCGGCAAGAATGACTTACAGTGCCTTTACATCCCCCGGCGCTTCGCGCCACCCCCTTCAAAGGGGGACCTTTCAAGGTGCTGTCGCAAGCTCGATACAATAGGGATGGCTTGGCGCAACAGGAATTTATTGAAAGACAAAATACCGTATCTAAGAGCGTGTACGGAAAGTCACTTCAAGGGCCTGCGCAATTATCGCAAATTATGGAGATGGTGTCGGTTTACTCGCGATGCCGCCGTATCCATGTAGCCGTCAGTGCGAACGAAGTGAAGCAATCTCGACATTCCGTGCACTCTCTAAGACCAAAGGTCGCCAAGGAGAAATCCCCCTTTGAAGGGGGTGGCGCGAAGCGCCGGGGGATGTATGCCGATGGACACAGCATCTACAGAACCTGGTCCGGGACTTCTACGCTACAGCGTTTTTGAGAAGTCATAAAACAGACGCTCAACCAGGGCGGGAAAGACTTTCCCTTATCCTAGCCTTTTGGAACGATACTCTTTCCATAGTGAAACACGGCCAGGTTTTCATCATGCACCTTCTTGGGCAGGTTGTTTTTTATGGCGGTTTCCCAGACGGCGTCGTCAAAGGGCAGATGGATGCTGAGCATGCCGAGCAAAGCGATATTACAGTTGCGTTCGGTAACGGGAGTGGAAGCGTCGTTGTCCAGATCAATCAGCTGCACCA
>JAKLHG010000796.1 GCA_022710255.1 Candidatus Hydrogenedentota bacterium | reverse complement strand
CCCTGAGCCTTGGCGCGGCTTGCAGGGGAAGGGCTTTTAGGCTACAAGCCACGAATGGCGAAGCACGGAATATACCTCCTCCCGGCTCTTACGTGGATGCTGATGATGGTTCCGCCGAGCCACGCTGCGCCCTCAACTCCTGCAATCACCGTCGCCGCCTACTACTATCCCTGCACGCACCCGGACCCGCGGTGGGACAAGGCGAAGTATCCCGGGTTCACCGAGTGGGACCTCATCCGCAAAGCCAAGCCCCGGTTCCCCGGCCATAAGCAGCCCCGGGTCCCGATGTGGGGTTACACGGACGAGTCCGACCCGAAGGTCATGGCCCACAAGATCGCTGCCGCGGCCGACTACGGCGTGAACGCCTTCGTCTTCGACTGGTATTACTACGACGACGGCCCGTACCTCGAAGGCGCCCTGGACCGCGGCTTTCTCCAGGCCACCAACAACGCCCGGCTCAAGTTCGGCCTCATGTGGGCCAACCACGACTGGTTCGACATCCAGGGCTACAATCCCGCCGAACCTTGCAAGCTGCTTTACCCCGGCAAGGTCACCCCGGCCACCTGGGACAAGATCACCGACCTCGTCATCGCGCGCTACTTCAAGCACCCGAGCTACTGGAAGTTTGACGGCAAACCCTACTTCTCGATCTACGAGATGAGCCTGTTCCTGGAGAGCTTCGGGTCGGTGGAGGCGTCACGGGCCGCGCTGGGTCGCTTTCGCCAGAAAGCCCGCGCGGCGGGACTGCCTGGCTTGCACATCAATGCCGTCCTCTGGGGCCGGCCGAACCTCCCTGGCGGCAAGACACCTGCCGACTGGCCCAGGCTCTGCACTGATCTCGCCCTCGACAGCCTGACCGGCTACACTTGGGTCCATCACGGCGCGCTCAACTACAGCACCTTCCCCATCTCCGATTACGTCCAGGGCCGTGACGTCTATCTCACGTTCTACGCCAGCGCGG
>JAKLHG010000795.1 GCA_022710255.1 Candidatus Hydrogenedentota bacterium | reverse complement strand
ACAAATCCAGTGCCGCCAGTGCAGCCACTCGCGCCTGGACGCTGTTTAGCGATGGGCGGATCATCTATTTCTTCTGTGATGCGGCAACTGGTGCTCAATATGTCGGCGGATTTCTCTTCGGAGATATTGATTCGTATCAGTCGCCGGATGCGTATAACAGCCTGCTTTTGTATTCAACCACGGCGTCCGGCTGGTCTGGTCTGTACGCCTTCAACAGTACGTTTGGCTGTGTTTTAGCCAGGAGTTATACCCAACTGGGTGGGTCAATCTTGTCCTCGCGGTATTCTCACGGGAAAGCTGCTCAACTGGGATCGGGTTATCAAGCGTATCCTGCACCAGTCGATAATAGCGTGCATGTGTGGCCGGTGGAGTGTTGGGAGTCAACGACGCTGGCGCGGGGGATGATGCCCGGTCTTTGGAATCCGCTACACAATGCCTCGCTCTCTCAAGGACAGGTGGTTGAGGATTTCCCACAGTTGCCGGGGCGCACCTTGGTTGCGCAAATAATCTACAACAGTGGGCAACAAGCGATGTTCGATTTGACCGGGCCTTGGAGGTAAGTCATGGCCGGGCGAGCGATGGTATTAATCCTGCGCCGAGACATGGAAGACGGCGGCCCGTTGCGAGTGATCGAACCCGTCACGCGCCTCAACGCCATCCCGCCGCAATCCCGCCGAGTGCGCTTGTGCGATCAACCCAGTGGGCGTGTAGTCCGCGAGCAGTGGAGTGATCCGACCACGGGCGAAGTGGACTTTCAATATCTGCGTGAAGGCCCGTGGGTACTTTACGCCTTGGATCATACCTACGAACACGAAGCGGTCGCCATTTCTGATCGGCTCGCGACGGTTGATGGTTCACGTCCATGAGCTTCAACCTCAATGACGATCTGCGCACGGCCCGCTTGCAAGTGTTGGCCGATGCGATGAGTGGCGGCACCTTGACGCTGTACGATGCCCCGCGTCCGGCGATTGGAGCCGCCATCACCACGCAGACCGCTTTGGTTGAAGTCGCGATTCCTTCCGGGTTGACCGCCTCGGCAG
>JAKLHG010000794.1 GCA_022710255.1 Candidatus Hydrogenedentota bacterium | reverse complement strand
GCTTCTACGTTCCTTGTCCCTATTGGCTTTACGCCAACAACTCGGTTTCTTAGGTGCGGATTTGGGGAGAACCTGAATCCGCGCAAATCCTCAGTATCCGGATTGCATGGCTTCCACTTCGCGGTCTATCCGCTGGGCATGGGCCCAGTCGGAACCCCGCTCCCGCCAGAAAGCGAGGGCACTCTTGGCCTGGGGGGAGGGCGCGCGCATATCCACTACTGTGGGGGACACGAAAATCAGCAGACTTGTGACTTCGGCATCGGACTTACGGCTGCGGAAAGGAATGCCGATGAGGGGGAGCCGTCCCAATACGGGCATACGCCGCTCTGACTGCCGCACCATACGGCTCGAGAGGCCCCCAATCACCAAGGTGGTGCCATCCGGGACAAAAACAACACCCGCTTGAGAGCGCGACGAAAACACGGGCAGGTCAACGCCCCTGATATTGTCGATACGCGCCGTATCGGAAACCTCCATCTGGGTGATATTCAACTGCACATAATTGTTGGGCATGATGGTTGGCGTCAGATTAAGGTTGACACCCACGTCTCGCCATGCCACCTTCAAGGTGGGAGTGACTCCTGAATAAGTGACGTCTTGGTAGGGGACCTGTCCGCCCGCCTTGATAATGGCCGGCATAGTGTTCGCCACCATCAGTTCCGGCTTCGAAATCAGGTCCAGCTCGACATGTTTTTCAAGAGATTGAAACACGCCCTCCAGGGTTCCGGAACTGGTTTCTATGATGCTGAACTCAAGTCCAGCCCCTTGATAAGCCTGCAGGCCGTTTGCCAGATTGTTGTTCAAGTCAGGGCGCATGGGATCGCCGAACTTGGCTGTATTCGGATAAGGCAGGCTGACCGTGCCAAATTTGTCCGCGAAGTTGGTCGTGCTGGATTCCACCCCCTGGACAGAGCCGCTTTGTTCCACACCGCGAACAAAGCGGGTAAAATTCAAGTTGGCCCCAATGTCCCGCAATCCCGATTCAGTGGTTTCACTGATCCATACCTTGACCTGCACCTGCCGTACATCGGTCAGCGGGGCGGCC
>JAKLHG010000793.1 GCA_022710255.1 Candidatus Hydrogenedentota bacterium | reverse complement strand
TCCGTCTGGTCTTCCAGCGTTGTCTGCCCCGACCGCAGCCGGCCTTCCACCGTGTCTTCCAGCTTCTTGAGTTCCGGCGCCTGCGGCAGTGCGGTAACGGGAAACAGGCACAAAGCGGCTAACAATAGTATCCCGGAGACGTTATTTTTCATGTTCCTATCCCTTCGTTCATCCCACATCCTGTGAAGAAATCTTGGTCTTTACCTTCGCACGGGCTGTTCGCGCTTTTTCTCAATACCTTACGCGAACGCGATAAGATAATTTCACTTCCCCATCGGCGGGCGCATCCAACGTAAAGATAGCCGTCCGGGCGTCCTTCTTCACATGGGGACTTGACTCCTCGAGAATGGTCCAGTCGCCCGGCATGGGCTCGACCACGTCCACCTTGATGGCGGTGTCTTTCCGGTTGCGGACGACAATGGTGAACGCGGACTCATGACTGTTGGGCCCCAGCGCCTTGTAGTCATCCTGGGTGCGATCGCCGACCACGTCAAAGGCTTTGCCCAGGGTCAGGCGTACCTCCTCGTTCTTGGGCGTGTGGCGAATGCGATCCTCGCCGGAAAACTGTAACATGCCCGACTGGTCCGCCTGGTATACGCGCATGACCCCGCCCGGAAGGGGCATGCCCAGCCCGTTCTCTTCGCGGTTTTTAAAGGTCAGGAAGACATCGGCGTTCTGGTCGCGCAGGGTGTCTGTGGGGCCGCTGTAGAAACCGGCATCGCCCCGGAATTCATAATGTTTTTCCACGGCCACGTTGGTTCCGCTGAGCAGGCTGACCTGTTTGGTCTGGTTCTCGCGGATGGTCGTCCGCCGCTGCAGCGTGTAGAGATGATACTCGGCAAAGGCCTCTTCCTCCATCATGGGCGGCGCGCCCGCGGCCATCTCCATCGCGACCATCTTCATCTCGCGCCTGCGTTCCGGCTGCACAATGTTTACATCGCCCGCGATCAGTTTCAACTGGGCGTTGTTATATGCGGCCCCGGACTGGTTGGTCAGGGTAACCCAGCCTTCGATGTCCAGAGCGGTTTCCTCGCGGTTCAGGGTCAGGACGTAATCG
>JAKLHG010000792.1 GCA_022710255.1 Candidatus Hydrogenedentota bacterium | reverse complement strand
CGGCAAACAGGCATCCATAAAACGCCTCGACATAGTCCAATCCAGGGGGATAAATGAGAATCGCCCGTTCACCCGCCAACCGGCGTTCCTGCAAGAAGGCTGCAATGGCGCGGGCTCGAATCTCGAGTGCGCCGGCTGTCAATTCGTTTGAGACGGTCTCCCCATCCTCTAAAAAACTAATATAGGTCTTATCGCAATCATTTTCAGCGCGTTCGCGTACCAATGCGACCAAATCGCAAACCGGAAGACTGGTCGCCAGTTTGTCCTCACCCAAAATTTTCATGTCAACGTACCTTGCTTATGTGTATAACAGCAATAACTTTTTATAGTGGGAAGAGCCTCTCTCCAACGTGGACTTTGTAAACCACGCGGCAGTGCAAACACCTTGGAAGCGGGGAAGTCATACTTGTACATTCCACAACGGCGCCGCCAGGATTCACCTTCTCATTTTTATAGTGGCACTTCGTAAATAGGGCGCTGAACGGCCTGAACAGACCTCACGTAATACGCCTCCCCGCCCAACGTACCCCAGGGTAGCACCTGTCTACGTGTCCCGCCTATACTGGTGGACGAGGTGGTATTATTTTTGCCATTTGCTGACTGCAACCAGCCCGAGCATGGCTGCCGCGACCAGCGCCATGTCAATTACGTTCCATGAGGCTATCGTGCAGCCGCAGCATTTGGCCTCTCCACTGCCATCCACCTGTTCAAAGGTGATGCCGCAACACTTGGCCATGCCGCTGAAATCCACCGGCCCCTTTTCGGGGTCTGCTTGTGCTCCCGCAGGAAAAGCCGCCAGGATTACCATGGATACGAAAACTACCAACATCACCGCAGCGGTCCATTTTTTCGTCATAACCAAGTCTCCTCCTATTGATAGGGTTACTCCAGATTATCATCTTATTTATTGTAGAATTATTAGTCCTTAAAATCAAAATTTTTCAGGGGGAAAATGGGCAACCATCCCCCTCACAATACTTTGCTAAAGGTAACATTTTCGCCGAATGGAGGCAATGTTCATATTAACCTTTAAATGCTTCTCCTCGTCATTGCGAGCGAAGCGAAGCAATCTGAATTGTTGCTTAAACTTTGGCAAATGA
>JAKLHG010000791.1 GCA_022710255.1 Candidatus Hydrogenedentota bacterium | reverse complement strand
CCATCACCGCTGCATCAGCGCGAACACCCCCCAGCCCAGGTATTCACGCGTGTACGTGGCGTAGCGCACGGGTTCGGTGGTCAGTTGGGCTCGAACCTCGTTCGCGAACTCGTCGTCGGAATTCGCTTCAAGCCATCGGCGCATGGTAAGCCATTTGGCCGCCTCGTATCTGTCCCAGCCGTCCTGGTTAGCCAAAACCATTTCAACGACGTCGTAGCCGAGAGGTCCAAAAGACGCGAGCAGTTCTGGAAGCGGGAGAAAATCGGAGATTGAATTGGCAAGACACCCCCTGGCGACCTCTTCCGTCGGCGGTACCTGCCGCCAATAGGGCTCACCTATGAGGATGATCCCTCCGGTGCGCAGGCTCCGCGCCAGCAGTTCGATGGTGCCGGCAACTCCCCCGCCGATCCAAGTGGCGCCGACACAGGCCGCCACACCGACCTTCTCGTCAGCGACGTAGCCCGCAGCATCGCCATGGATGAACTTGACTTTATCAGCCACCCCGAGTTCTTCAGCACGCAGTTTCGCATGCTCGGTGAATAAAGGACTCATGTCTATGCCGGTGCCGATGACTCCGTAATCCCGAGCCCAGGTGCACAGCATCTCGCCCGAACCGCTGCCGAGGTCGAGCACTCGGGTTCCCGTTTCCAGACGCAACGCGGCACCGAGCGAGGCTAGATTTTCGGGGGTAAACGGGTTATGGATGCGGTGAGCGCTTTCAGAAATGGTGAAAATCCTTGGAATGTCCATTGTTTAAAATTTCCTTATGGGTCTGAATGGCGTATAGATTCGTTATGGTCTGGCGTTGGTTAGTTGGTTTCTGGCTAACACATTTGGAACACGACATTGGGGTATAAGACCCCGGCCGCCTTCTGCATCATGCCTTCGAAGTATTTCTTCTCCTAACTCATTTCAGACACACGGACAGAACTTTCAGAGGACAGGTCAATGGCTCAACTTTATGAAGGTGCGGTTTGCACCGAAATTACTACCACTGGCTTAAGTTGAATTTGTATTTATATACCGGTCCACTGCTGTCCCAACGTTAGTCGAATAATTCCAACTGGTTAGGCCCCTCATCCTCCAGATCTTTACCGTTATGTTGT
>JAKLHG010000790.1 GCA_022710255.1 Candidatus Hydrogenedentota bacterium | reverse complement strand
CTCCGCTACACGTCCTTTTTCCACCGCGAAAAACCGGAATGACGCGTTGTTTTTGTATGCTTGAACTAAACCAGGGCATAACGCTCCTCGTGGTAAGAAACTGAACTCATAATTAATTGTCAGCGAAACGGCCTTAAGCGCCTAAATTTTATTATGAGACGACCAGATAATAACATGGATATCCCGGGCATAGCGCTCCCCTTCTAAAAACAGGAGGTTCAAACAGCAAGTCCAATATGTTTACCTGCTACACAGGTTAGTGGTATGCTTATCCAATATACGCTGCCGAAGTGATGCTTCGTCCCGCACCCGGGTGTTTCCCGCAGTCTTTGGAGGTGACCATGGCCTATATTCTTGCGCTTGACCAGGGAACGACCAGTTCCCGCGCGATTCTTTTTGACCAAAGCGGGCATATTGCCGGTGTCGCCCAGAAAGAATTTGAGCAACTTTTCCCGAAACCCGGTTGGGTGGAACACAATCCCGATGAAATTTGGGCTTCCCAGTTCAGCGTGGCAGCGGAAGTTATGGGAAAGGCAAATGTTTCCCCTCGGCAAATCGCCGCCATCGGCATCACGAATCAGCGCGAAACCACGGTGGTATGGGAACGGTCTTCGGGGAAACCCGTTTGCAACGCGATAGTCTGGCAGGACCGGCGCACGGCGGACATCTGTACCGCGTTACGGGAGGCCGGTCATGAATCCTTGTTCCGGGAAAAGACAGGGCTTTTGCTCGATCCCTATTTTTCAGGCACCAAATTGCATTGGATTCTCGAGCATGTACCGGGGGTCCGTGAGAAAGCGGAGCGTGGCGAACTGGCCTTCGGCACGGTGGATTCCTGGCTGGTCTGGAAATTGTCCGGTGGGCAGATGCATCTTACCGACGCGAGCAACGCTTCCCGCACCTTGTTATACAACATCCATTCAGGGGACTGGGATGAGGAATTGCTTGGGCTGCTCGCCATTCCCGGGAGCATGCTCCCCCAGGTGAAACCTTCTTCAGAACGGTATGGCTATACCTCCCCCGATATTTTTTCCACGCCTGTCCCCATAAGCGGCATCGCGGGGGACCAGCAGTCGGCCTTGTTCGGGCAGTTGTGCACCCGACCGGGCATGGTGAAAAACACTTACGGCACGGGGTGTTTCATGCTGCTCAATACAGGCCACAAAGCCGTCGCCTCGAACAACAACCTGCTCACCACCGTGGCGTGGAAAGTGGACGGTAAAACGACCTACGCCCTTGAAGGCAGTGTCTTCATCGCGGGCGCGGTGGTTCAATGGCTCCGCGACGGTTTGGGCCTGGTCC
>JAKLHG010000079.1 GCA_022710255.1 Candidatus Hydrogenedentota bacterium | reverse complement strand
CTCCGGCGGACGCTTGCACGCGTGGCACCTGTATCGTTTTATTCCCCGAGGAAGGGGAGGCTCCCGGGCGGCCAGGGCGTTAAGTATTACGGGAAACGAATTTGATAGGGCGGTGCATGTGTCAAGGCGCCAGAATTATCCATATATCATTTATAAGAGGCCGGATATGCGCCATTCGGCTTCTGTGGACTTTTTCTGGTATCAGAATGCCCGTTTGTGTGTCGGGAGCGAGGTGTGGCGCCAAGCCAGGGACAATAGTCTGGCCCGGATGTCCGAGTAATTTCAGACAGGGGAATAATTGAATCTATTGACGGGTTATCAGTAGATGTAGCGTTTTGGTTATTTTATTGGGAAGTAGGTAGTCTAAGCCTATGTGGGATACCGTAACAGGGGGGATAGGACTACGCAAGTGATCCGCTGGTTAAAAAGAAGCATACCCAATAATACAATGGTGCTCTTGGAACTTGTCTGCTGATGTTAAACGCAAAAAGGCCTACAGAAAATGCCGACTTGCGTTTTAGCGCCGGATTGTGAAAGCCGGCGCTTAAATGCGGTCTTGTTATTTCAATTTAGGAGAAAAAAGGATGGCTGAAGAAACAATGACGGTTCCCATCGATAATGAGCGGATAGCGGGGCTCATTCAGGACGGTGTGGAAAGCGCGTCCCGTGTGCGTGAAATATTGGATAAGGCGCTCCAACTTAAGGGTTTGGATGAGCATGATGTTTCCGTGCTCATGGCGGTCAATTCTCCCGACTTGCTTGAGGAACTGTTCGATACGGCCCGAAAGGCCAAACTGGAAATCTATGGGCGAAGAATAGTCCTGTTCGCTCCGTTATATGTTTCCAATCTTTGTGCGAACGACTGCACCTATTGTGCCTTCCGCAAAGGAAATCCGGCGGTAAAGCGCCGCGCCCTGCGACAGGAAGAGGTTGCCAATGAAACAAGGATTATCCTTGACCAGGGACACAAGCGGATTCTGCTTGTTGCGGGAGAAGCCTATCCCAATGAGGGACTGAATTACATTTTTAAATGCATAGACACCATCTATGCGACCAAGACGGAATGGGGGGAGATCCGCCGGGTTAATGTCAATATAGCTCCTTTGACCGTGGATGAGTTTAAGGAACTTAAGAACAGAAAGATTGGCACCTACCAGTTGTTTCAAGAGACTTACCACCGTGATACATACATGAAAGTGCATGTGGCGGGTAAGAAGCGTGATTTTGACTGGCGTATTTCCGCCATGGACCGCGCGATGGAAGCGGGCATTGATGACGTTGGCATTGGCGTTCTGTTCGGTCTTGCTGACTGGCGCTTTGAGATGCTCGCCCTTATGCAGCATATCGCTCATCTGGAGAAAAAATTCGGGGTGGGCCCCCATACCATCAGCGTGCCCCGAATCGAGCCTGCGGTCGGTTCTGATTTGTCGCTTAGTCCTCCGATACCGGTTACGGATACGGAGTTTAAAAAGTTGGTGGCGATTTTGCGCCTTACCGTGCCCTATACCGGTATCATCATGTCTACCCGTGAAACTCCCGAGATGCGTCATGAAACGCTTGCCTTGGGGGTTTCCCAGATATCTGCGGGGAGCCGAACCAATCCCGGGGGCTATAACGACAATGAACAATTCGATACCAGCCAGTTCTCCCTGGGAGATCACCGGACCTTGGACGAAGTAGTGGCCGATGTCACCAGTATGGGATATATCCCCTCTTTCTGCACTGGGTGCTACCGCATGAAACGAACAGGAAAAGACTTTATGGATTTGGCCAAGCCCGGTTTGATCAAAAATTACTGCGATGTTAACGCGCTGAGCACCTTTACGGAATTTCTGGAACATTATGCATCGCCGGGAACGAAAAAGACCGGCGACGCCCTCGTGGAAACCGTGCTGAATGAAATGCCCTCTTCACGAATGATGCGGGCCAAGGCTCTTGTTGAAGAAGTACGTGCCGGCGGCCGCGATGTTTATGTATAATATGCCGCTGTGCAGTCCTGTTCGCTTTGTGGCCGGGAGGCCTGGTTGCCGAAAACACTTAATTGAAGGGAGCGCATATGAACAACCATCTGATTTATGGCGTACACATCCAGAATCGCGGAGAAAATGCCGTTCGCGTACAGCAAGTATTGACGGAGTACGGATGCTATATCAAAACGCGGCTCGGGCTTCATGAGGTGGATGAAAAGATGTGTTCCACCGGAGGCGTATTGATTCTGGAGATGTTTGGCGACCTGGCCAAATGTGAAGCGCTGCGGGATAAACTGAGCGGTATTGACGGCATTGAGGTCAAGGAAATGATCTTCGCCCACGATTAAACCGCAAAAACAACCCTGTTAAACCAAACGCCGGAATGTATGCATTCCGGCGTTTTCCTTAATATCCATATGCAGGGGGGATTTACTTCTTCGCTTCTTCTTTCGGTGCGTCCGTTATCAGGCATTCAGTGGTGATAATCATGCTTGCGGCGCTCACTGCATTTTGCAGCGCGCAACGGATGACTTTCGCCGGGTCTATGATGCCGGCTTTGACCAGGTCTTCCATGACCCCGGTTTCCGCGTTCAGTCCGACATTGCCCTTGGCTTCGGTGACTTCATTGACAATTACTCCGCCTTCCAATCCGGCATTTGCGGCGATAGAGGCGAGAGGCTGAGTCATGGCTTTGGCCAGTATTTCAACGCCCGTCTTCATGTCGCCTGTAATATCAAGGGCGCGGACCTTCGATGCGGCCCGGAGCAGCGCCACGCCGCCGCCGGCAACGATGCCTTCTTCAATGGCCGCACGGGTGGCATTGAGCGCGTCATCCGCCCGGTCTTTCTTTTCCTTCAGTTCAACTTCACTCGCCGCGCCTATTTTGATGACCGCGACGCCGCCCGCGAGTTTGGCCAGCCGCTCCTGCAGCTTTTCACGGTCGTAATCGGATGTTGTGGTTTCGATGGCTTTTCGAATCTGTTCAATGCGTCCCTGGACTTCTTTCTTTTTGCCGCCGCCCTGAACGATGGTCGTGTTATCCTTGGTGCTTTCGATACGCTTGGCTGTACCCAACTGGCTAAGTTCAAGACTCTCCAGTTTCATGCCGAGGTCTTCACTGACAAACTGGCCACCGGTCAAAATCGCGATGTCACGCAGGATTTCCTTGCGCCGGTCGCCAAATGCCGGGGCTTTGACCGCCGACACATTGAGCACGCCGCGCAGGCGGTTGACAACCAGCGTGGCAAGCGCTTCGCCTTCTAAGTCTTCGGCGATGATAAGCAGAGGTTTTCCCGCCTGGGCGATCTTTTGCAGCAAGGGCAACAATTCACGAATACTACTGATCTTTTTCTCGTAACAAAGAATATAGGCGTCTTCCAATTCGACGCGCATGTCTTCCTTGCTGTTCACAAAATGAGGGGAGAGGTATCCGCGGTCAAACTGCATGCCGTCCACGATTTCCACTTCCGTTTCCAGGCTCTTGCCTTCTTCAATGGTGATTACGCCTTCCTCACCGACCTGCTCGATGGCGGAGCCGATGATTTCACCGATGGTCTTGTCGCCGTTGGCTGAAACGGTCGCTACCTGGCGGATTTCTTCCTGGTTTTTGATGCGCTTGGCCGCATGGGCAATCGCCTCCAGCGCGGTCTCCAGCCCTTTCTCCATGCCCCGTTTTAAATGCATCGGATTCGCGCCGGCGGTTACCTGACGCAATCCCTCGCGCACCAGTTCCTGCGCAAGCACCGTGGCTGTCGTAGTGCCGTCACCGGCGAGGTCATTGGTCTTGCTGGCCGCCTGACGAAGCATGCGGGCCCCCATATTTTCATAGGGGTCTTCAACTTCGACCTCTTTGGCGACCGTCACGCCGTCTTTGGTAACCTTTGGAGCACCGAATGATTTATCGAGCAGCACGTTTCTTCCCCGCGGCCCCAGGGTGGCCTTCACCGCATTGCCCAGCTTGTCCACACCGCACAAAAGCGCCATGCGCGCCTCTTGGTTAAAAAGCAGTTGTTTCGCCATATTGCAAATCTCCTTTGTAGGCTTATGCCGATCTGTATTCCCGAACAATTTCTTGAAAAGGGGTATTAGCACTCGACATGAATGAGTGCTAACAGAATGGTAGCATAAAGAAAATCCTGTGTCAAGTTTACCCTCCACAGAATTTACCCTCCTCTGAAGAGAGTATAACCACGCACGCGATCGTGGAGAGGAGGTTGGTAAGAGAAGGGAGGATGGTATTAAGATTGGGTTTGACCGTTATTTTAATCCATAATCGTCCTGCGGGATGACGGGGCTTACTGTGCTTGGTGCGAGGCCAAATGTGCGGAGTCCAAGGATGTTTAACGGTGGTACGATTAATTAGATAAACAACCCCCATTCAGGAATCTTGTTTCACAGGGGTCGTTTGTCTTGGGGTATTTTCGCGGATGTACCTGAATTTGACCCGGATGAGTTGTATTTGTTAGACTATAGCGCTCATGTGTGAGGCAGTCGTCGCGCGCTGAATGTGCGTGTCTTTATTATTTCGGCGTCTCATTCGTGGGGACCATGGTTCTGTGTCCCGTTCCGGACAAAATTTCACACGAACGCAGACGGTATGACGTCAGTTTAAATTGCCTGCGGGTGACGTGTTTTTCCCTGTTCAGTATGATTACAGCGGGAAAAGGCTGCTTACTACTATGTTTGATAACCTGGCTAAACGCCTTGAATCTGTCTTCAAGACCATTCGCGGCCAGGGCCGCCTGACCGAAGCGAATATGCGCGAGGCGTTGCAGCAGATACGCATCGCGCTGCTGGAGTCGGATGTCAACATTCAGGTGGTAAAGAAGTTTATCGCGGAGGTCCAGGAAGCGGCCATCGGTCAGGAAGTGCTTGCCAGTATCCACCCCGGCCAGCAAATCGTCAAGATTGTACATGACGAACTGGTCAAGGTTATGGGCGAGAAAAACGCCCCGCTGGCGCGCGCGTCGAAGCCGCCTACCGTCATTATGCTGGTGGGCCTGCAAGGCCAGGGCAAAACGACAAGTGCGGGCAAATTGGCCGTGCACCTTAAGAAAGCGGGACACCGGCCCTTGCTGGTGGGCGCGGATGTGTACCGTCCGGCGGCCATCAGGCAATTGGAGATTGTCGCCGGGCAGGCGGGCGCCGAGATGTTCAGTCTTGGCGAAAACGCGGACCCGGTCGAAACGTGCCTGATGGCGATGGGCGAGGCGAGCCTGCGCAGTTGTGATACGGTTATTCTGGATACCGCCGGCCGTCTTCATGTGGATGAAGACATGATGATCGAAGCGCGCCAGATTGCCGAACAGTTGAATCCGCATGAAATTCTGTTCGTGGCGAATGCCATGACGGGCCAGGACGCGGTGAATTCGGCACGCCGTTTTAATGAGGCACTGCCGTTGACAGGGGTGATTCTCACCCAGCTGGACGGCGATGCCCGGGGCGGCGCGGCCATCAGCCTTATCGAAGTGACCGGCTGTCCCATTAAATTCGTGGGTGTCGGCGAGAAACTGGATGCCTTGGAGCCGTTTCATCCGGAGCGGATGGCAAGCCAGATTCTCGGCATGGGCGATATCGTGTCGCTGGTTGAGAAGGCCCAGCAGGTCGTGGACCAGGAAAAGGCGGTGGCCTTCCAGAAAAAGATGCGCAAAGGCGACTGGGATCTGGAAGATTTCCTGGACCATATGCGCCAGCTGAAGAAAATGGGCAACATGGGCGACCTGCTGCAGAAGATTCCCGGTATAGGCAAGATGCTGCCCCAGGGCATGGATGGCGCCGAGGATGAGTTGAGGCGCACAGAAGCGATTATACTGTCCATGACCCTAAAGGAACGACGTACGCCGAACTTGATCAACGGCAGCCGGCGGCGGCGTATTGCCGACGGCAGCGGAACATCCGTGCAGGACGTCAATGCGTTGCTCAAAGAATTTCAGAAAATGAAATTGATGATGAAGCAGGCCATGAAAGGCGGTAAAGGCAAAAAGAAGGGGTTTCTACCCAGGGGACCGATGCCGCCAATGCCCGGCTTTTAATATAGATTTTGATATAACAGTTTAATGGTTTCCCATGGTAAAATCGGGGACAGCCCCGGTTGGGGAAAGTTTGGCGCGGCATGAGGCCGCGGAGAGGATACTTATGTCGACAAAGATACGTTTGAAACGCGGCGGCCGCAAAGGACAGGCCTATTATCGTATTGTGGTCCAGGATTCCCGGGTGCGCCCTCGCGGACAGGAACTGGATGTGCTGGGATTTTACCATCCTGCAGCCCGTCCGGAACCGGTGAGCGAAGTGGATATGCAAAAATCGCTGGATTGGCTGTCAAAGGGCGCCGAAATGTCGGATACCGCCCGGAACATCCTGAGCAAGTCCGGCGTATTGAAGCATTACCACGAGGGTACCCGCCCTGAGGAAGTCAGTGCGGTTATCAAGGGTGAAATGGTCGAAAACAAAGGCTATAATCCGCCTCCGCCGCCCGTGGAAAAAGTCGTTGCCGCCGCAACTGAAGAAAGCGAAAGCGCTTCGCCTGACAGCGAGGGCGCACCTGCGGACGTGGAATCTGCCGTGAGTGATGACGACGCACAGGCGGCAGCTGGAACGGAAGAAGCGTAATGGCAGCCTCTGATTTGGTCGAATTTGTCGCCAAGAAATTGGTCACACACCCTGAATCCGTTCAAGTGCGCCTGATCGAGGGCGATGCCGGACAGACGGTGCAACTTACCGTGGATGAGGCGGATATGGGATGTATCATCGGCAGGAACGGACGTACCGCCAAGGCAATTCGCACGTTGCTCTTTGCCGCTGCCACGAAATCGCAGACACAGGTGGGATTGGAAATAGTGAATCCTTCTCAGCGGCAATGACGGACGCCGGCTGGCTCGAAATCGGGCGTGTTGTCTCGGTGGACGCGGCGCGGCGAAGTGTCCGTGTACAGCCGGCCGCAGGAAGCGCCCATGAATTTGGGGCGCAACGCCGCGTCTGGCTTGAAATGGCGCGGGAATGTCCGATGGCCGCGCTTGTTGCCGAATGTAACCCGTCGGGCGGTCATTTGAAGATTGTGTTTACCCCCGGGGTGAGCCGGGATATGGTGGCGATGCTGGGGAATGCGCGTGTTTTGCTTCCCGCTGACAGGCGTACCGAAGCGCGGGAAGAACCTTGGTCGCTTGCCCGAGCCGTGGGCATGCGGGTTGTCCTGCCCGGAGGTGCGGTGCTGGGCACGGTGATGGAAACGGTGGAAACGCAAGCCGGCGGCGCATTGCGCATCCGGTTAAAAGAAACCGGGCGGGTTGCCGCCCTGCCTTTTATAGATGCCGTGATAAAGGATGTTGACGGTCTTTCGGGAGTGATTACGATTGCGGACCCGGAGCCGTTTTTGGTTGTGGATGATACAGCCCCAGACGCGTGATACCGATGCGCGTACGCTGCGGGAGCGCCTTATGAGGATAGATGTCCTCACATTGTTTCCGGAATTAATTGAGCCGGCGCTGGCGGCAGGCGTGCTGGGGCGCGCCATTGCTAATGCGTTGTTGACCGTGTCGCTGGTGAATCCACGCGATTTTACCGTGGACCGCCATAAGACAGTGGATGATGCACCCTACGGCGGCGGCGCCGGCATGGTCATGAAATGTGAGCCGCTGTTTGCGGCGGTGGAAAGTTTAATCGGCAGGAATTCACTGGAGCATGTCGTGTTATTGTCGCCCCGCGGCGACCGGCTGGACCAGAACATGGTGCGGGAAATGGCAACATGGCCCGATATGGTCCTTATTTGCGCCCGCTATGAAGGCGTGGATGAGCGTGTTTCCCGCAGCCTGGTTACGCATGAAGTCTCCATCGGTGACTATGTGCTCAGCGGCGGCGAGATCCCGGCGATGGTGCTGATTGAAGCGGTCAGCCGCATGGTGCCGGGGGTGGTGGGCCGGTGGGAGTCTGTGGCCACGGACTCTCATTTCTGCGGCGTGCTGGGCCCGCCGCAATATACACGGCCTCCATCGTTTCGGGGCATGGACGTGCCCGAAGTATTGCTTGGCGGCGACCATGCCGCGATAAGGCTTTTCCGCCGCAAAGAGGCCTTGCGTAGTACGCGGATACGACGGCCCGATTTGCTGGCGCACTTGACTGAAAAAGAAGATTTGCAGTTGCTTGCGGAAATAGAAAACGAAACCCGATTACCCATAAAGGAGAACGAGTCATGAACGTGGTACAGGAATATGCGGACAAGTTTCGCAAAGAACCCGGAACGATACCGCAATTCGGAATAGGCGATACGGTCCGCGTACATTTTCGTATCATTGAAGGCGGAAAAGAACGCATTCAGGTATACGAAGGGGTGGTCATCGCCCGCAATGGCGCCGAAAGTCCCACCGCCACCTTCACCGTCAGGCGCGTGGCCTTCGGCGAGGGCGTGGAACGCGTTTTCCCGCTGCACTCGCCGCGGATTGCCAAGGTTGACATTGCCCACGAAGGCCGCGTACGGCGTGCCAAGTTGTACTACCTGCGTGACCGCGTCGGCAAGGCGGCACGCGTAAAGGCCCGCCGCCGTACTGTTTAAAGCGATTGTTTATTCTTTTTTCTTGTCTTATTTGCCCGCCCGAAACATCGGTGCGGGCATTTGTCTTTCGCTTAAGGACGCATACGGCGTGGGGGAGAACGGAAAATTATGAAGTGGTGAGGATTCCGCGTGATTGCAGGTATTCCACAAGCACACGGACGCAGGCTTCCAGCGACAAAGCCGCAGTGTCCAGAATAATTTCCGGATGCTGCGGCTCTTCGTAGGGTGCGCTGATACCGGTAAACTCGGGGATTTTGCCTTCCCGGGCCTTCTGGTACAGGCCTTTCGGGTCACGGTCCGCGCAGACGTCTACAGGGCAGCGCACATAGATTTCAATGAATCTTTCACCGCACAGTTGGCGGACTTTGTCGCGGTCCGCGCGGTACGGGGAGATAAAGGCCGTGCTCACGATAAACCCGGCGTCGCTGAAGAGGGCGGCAACTTCTCCGATACGACGGATATTCTCTTCACGGTCTTCTGGCGAAAAGCCGAGGTCTTTGTTCAGGCCGTGACGGATATTGTCCCCGTCCAACACATAGGACTGGCAGCCATGTTCAAACAGCACCGCCTGCAGGGCCTGGGCGATACTGGATTTGCCCGAGGCGGACAGCCCCGTAAACCATAAGACGGCGGATTGATGCCCGTTGTGTTCCTTTCGTTCTTCCCTGGAAATCGCGTGATGATGCCATGTAATGTTGGTGGCTTTGATTGCATCTGCCATGGTACTGCCTTTCTTGCTTGGTTGCGGACCGGTTATACTCCGATTATAAATGAGAAGTCCGACAGTTGACAAATCATTGGGAACGCTTCCGGCAATCTATCGTGCCCCCATGGTACATGGAGGGATACCGGACGTGACTTGCCTGCCGCAATAAGGTACGAAGTTCTGCGTCTCAATTGGCCGCGCTGGAGAGTGCGTTCCCGAATGGACTGCGGGTTGGAAGGTTACTCCGCCTTCTTTTCCGGGCTGAATTCCGTTATGGGCGTCAACAGTAGTTTCTTGAATTCAACCTCGGAGCCTTCAGCCTGGAGGGCAATCTGCCCTTTCGAGGCTTCACAACCAAAACCGTAGTTGACCAGGTCATCGTTGACCCAGACCTTGATTTCATTTCCAAGGCATTCGATCACCATGCGGTTCCATTCTCCGGGTTTCTTTTCGGAACCATCCGTAAGATTGAGGATGCGGCGTTGTTTGTCACCATCAACGCCCCATTCCGCCTTGGGGCCGCGGCGTTTTTCCATGTCCGGCACCTGGATATCTTGGGCGATGCACCAGAAATCCCCCGCGTTTTCATGGTGCATCTGCACCTCTATGGACTTGGGAAACATTTCATAGAGCGCCCGGGGCGTGGAAGCATGCACCAGCACGCCGCAATTCCCCGGCTTTCCCGCAAACCGGTACTCGACTTCGAGGCGGTAATTTTCATAGACCTCGTCGGTAATGAGATGGCCCCCGGGTCTGCCCAGACTGACGAGCATGCCGCCGCGGACAATGAACGGGCCCGGTGCGTCGGGTTTGTTGTCCAGCTTCGGCACATCCTGGTGCCACCCCGCCAGGTCTTTGCCATTAAAAAGGGTTTTGGATTCTTCGGCCGCGAACG
This sequence comes from Candidatus Hydrogenedentota bacterium, assembly GCA_022710255.1. Taxonomy (GTDB): domain Bacteria; phylum Hydrogenedentota; class Hydrogenedentia; order Hydrogenedentales; family CAITNO01; genus JAAYBJ01. Next base: position 1,042 of record JAKLHG010000079.1, on the reverse strand, counting down.
CTTGAAATGTCACGGTAACAAGAACGACGAGGCCAAGTGTCTTAAGGCTTTGCATTTGTTTGCTCCTTTTTGATTGGGATTACTGCCTGGCGCCTCACGCGGGCCGTCGCTCATTATAGCCAATGTTTATAGCCGGAAGCGACAGCGTCGGGAGTTACGGCAGTTGCGGGAAAGATGCCCGGGCGGGATCCCGTCGGAACGTTATTGTGACAGAGCCGCAGGGTTATATAATAAAAGAACCAGTGCGATACGTGCAGGACCGCATGTGTCTCCAGGGACAGGGCTGCGTTGGAAATTAGGTCGGAACATGAGGTATTTAACACCATGGGTGCGTTCACGGCAGTATTGATTTGTTGTCTGACGAATGGGGTCTCCTGGCAGCACCCGGGCGGCCTGGTAACCCCGCAAACCCTGCAAGAAGTCAGGCCGAAACTGGAAGCACAACCCTGGGCGCGGCCGGTATGGGAGAACAGAAAGGCGGTTCTAGAACGATGGGCCTCTGTTCCCATAAAGGAATTGCGCGAAGCATTTCCGAAAATAAGGGGAAATGTCTACCATAATTTTTCGTGTCCCGATTGCAGGATACGCCTCCAGTTCGACCCCTTCAACGATGCCGCATATACCTGTGGCGCTTGCGGAAAAACATTTGAACCGGGAACCGACGCGGGTATCTACGAGCCGGGCGACCGGTATCACGGGACCATGTACGACGGCTGGGCCTGCCTGTTCTACCAGGACGCTTCCTGGACGGCGGCGGATCTGGCGCTTATGGGTGTGGTGGAAGAAGATGCGGCGTTCCTCTCGCGGAGCCGGGAATTGCTCCTGTTGTTTGCGGAAACGCTCAAAAACCTCCCGACTGACCATGCCGGCGAAGGCGACATTACGCGTATCCTGACCTACCACCGGGAGGGGGACAACAAAATTCTGTCGGACCTGGCAAAGGCGTATGAATTGGTTCGTGAAGGGATGCCGCCGGAAACGCAGGCGGTCGTGAATACGGATGTGATCGGTCGTATGCTGAATGACGGTATGCTTGAACCCG
>JAKLHG010000789.1 GCA_022710255.1 Candidatus Hydrogenedentota bacterium | reverse complement strand
CCCCCGGAGGCACCACCCTGCTCGTGGATGGCGGCGACACCAGCGAATATGTGGATGCCGGCGAGCGCGTCGTCACCCCCTTTCTCTACGCCAACCGCGTCAAGGCTCTCGATTATGTGATCGTCACCCATCCCGACCGTGACCATATCGGCGGACTCTTCACCGTCTTGAAGCATATCCGCGTCGGCGCCGTGTTGCTTGGCCCGGAAGGCAAAGCGCCCGTAGCGCTCGAAACCGATTTCATCGCCCAATGCGAACACCGCGGCATCCCCGTGCACCGGTTGGAACGGGGAAACCGCATCCCGGTGGAAGGCGCCGAAATACACGTGCTCCAACCCTCGCATGAGTGGGCCGCCCGATACTCCGGCAACAACACCTCCCTTGTGTTGCACGTGTCCTGGCCCGGCCTGTCCCTGTTATTGCCCGGCGATGTCGAAGAGGAGGCTGAGCGCGAACTGCTGCCCTTTATGGCTCAGCCTGCCGTCCTCCTGAAAGCGCCCCACCACGGCTCGCCCACCTCCAGCAGCGAAGCCTTTCTCGAAAAGGTGAACCCTGCCCTTGCTGTCGCGTCCATGCAGGCCGAAGGTTCCCGCCAGACCCTCATGACCCCCGCCATGGTACGCCGCTACACCGACCACGGCATCACCCTGTTTCGTACCGACTGGCACGGCGGCGTCCGCATCCAACCCACCCGAAAAGGCCTCCAGGTGCACACCGCCCGCGGCACGCGCGGGTATTGCCTGAAACCGGTGAGTCTATCGGGAAACAACCCATAAGACTGCCCGAAACCATTTGCGACAGTAAAGATAGGCGTACCTTCCTTGGTGCGCCAGGAAACAAGGTCACCGCGCGATAAACCGCCCTATGGCGCACCTGGGAAGGTACGCCTACTGAGCGGGAACGCACTTGTCCGCGAAGTTCCACTTCGCAACCCCTGGGTGAGCACCGGCATACATCGTCTGGAATGAGACGATGGCCCGTGATAAACCGTCCTATGGCGCACCTAAGAAGGTAGCCTACTGAGCGGGAACGCACTTATCCGGGAAGTTCCTTTTCGCACCTCCTGGGTAAGCGCCGGCATACATCGTCTGGAATGGCACGATGGCCCGTGATAAACCGTCCTATGGCGCACCTGGGAAGGTACGCCTACTGAGCGGGAACGCACTTGTCCGCGAAGTTCCACTTCGCAACCCCTGGGCGAGCACCGGCATACATCGTCTGGAATGAGACGATAGCCCGTGATAAACCGTCCTATGGCGCACCTAGGAAGGTACGCCTACTGAGCGGGACGCACTTGTCCGCGAATTTCCACTTCGCACCTCCTGGGTAAGCGCCGGCATACATCGTCTGGAATGGCACGATGGCCCGTGATAAACCGTCCTATGGCGCACCTGGGAAGGTACGCCTACTGAGCGGGAACGCACTTGTCCGCGAAGTTCCACTTCGCAACCCCTGG
>JAKLHG010000788.1 GCA_022710255.1 Candidatus Hydrogenedentota bacterium | reverse complement strand
GTTGCCAGCGCTGCCCGGATTGTCGCCGCCTGAGCGATGTTATTGCCCGCAATGGTCTGTAGACGTCTGTTAATATCGAATCCCAAAAATGCATAGGGATTTCGCGCGTTCCCGCTCCACCCGGCCTCCCGAAGTTCCTCTTCCGGCGTGACGTCCAAATCGCAGCTATGTTTTTCGGTTGCGGCGATGATGGATTTCATGTTAAGAACATAGCCGTTTTGGATGAAGTAGCTGAATTGTGTCCATTCCAGCGCGAGGTTTTTCAGGGTGCGCAGCCAGTAAAGACGTTTCGGCCAATCGAAGTAGGGGCCTTCATACTCGAACGCCTGATATTGGAAGGTGGTTTCATTTTTAAATATTTCCCGAAGCCAACGATAGGTGGTATTCATTTCTGTATCAAGGCCGCGCACCCATGAATGTAGTGTATCCGAAGGGGGACAGACATAATAGAGGCAGTTCTCCAAGGCATCAAATGCAATAGTGCATATCCCTTTGGCAACCAGTGCATCAATAAGCAGACCGCCTTCGGTCATGATTTCAGGAAGACGCAATCCTGTGGTTATCATTTTACCCATGGTTGCCGTGTCCCCTGACAGGGCGGCGTCCAGCGCGGCACAGGCGACAAGCCGGGCTAAAGCACGCGATTGCCCCGGGTATTCTTGGATTAAGTGGTACCGGTCCCCGGTCAGCCGGGTAAAGGGGTATTCCTGTGCTTTCTGGATAAGCGCGATGGTCTCCGCATTCGCGGCCACATAGGCGCGCAGCGCGTCCTGCTGCTCCCCGGTAAACACATGGCCGTATTCATAACAAAGGTCTCCGGCAATCACCAGGTGTTCCCATGTGGACCTCTCTGGTTCCCTGAGCTTCGTCATGGCCTGGAGGTAGAACTTCGCGCCATTATTTTCCCACGGTTCCGGAGAATAACGCTCTTTTAATTCTTCAACGGACAGGGCAATGTCCGCCCGGCGCAGCTGCCGTTTGGCGGTAGGTTCCCGCCGCGCGTCATACACGGAAGCGGCAAAAACAAGTGTGAAACCTAACAGCGCAAGAATCGCCCAAGGTTGTCTCCGCATGCGTTGTGTCATAAGCGCAATCTCCCGAGCCCGGTGTCATGGCGCTGCCCCCGGACAGTCCAAGCCAGCGAGATGGCGGGCAGCACCAGGCACAGACCCACCGCCCACGCCAGAAGAAAGCCCTGCACCCCTTCCAAGTTTCTGCTTCCGGGCGCCAGGAAACAGGCCGCGGCAAGGGACAGCGTGCTGAGCAGGAACACTTGTTTCCGGGAGGCGATACCCCTCCAAAGGCTATAGATGAACCATGCCAGGGTCAGGACAGCAACAATCACCATGAACCCGAGGGCATAGACCGCATACAGGTCATATAACTTTCCATAATAACCCGAGAAAATATACGAGGAGGTCATCATGAAGCTGAACAATGCCAAGGATAGGGCTATAACAGG
>JAKLHG010000787.1 GCA_022710255.1 Candidatus Hydrogenedentota bacterium | reverse complement strand
GGTCAGGAACGGGAATCAATTTCATATGGGCAACAAGTTTTCTCGTTTCCGGGTCTGGCGGCATGAAACTGCGTGGCCAGGTGGGCGTATATTTCGTAAAAGGGCGGGCATACGGAATGCCCCGGTAATTGGCATACCCGATGGCATGACCGGTGCCGGAATCGGGAATGCCGCCGACGACATCCGCTTCAACATCATCTTTGGCGGCGATAGCCGCGCCGCACCGGTACCGTGCGGCTTCCACATTGACGCCTTCATAACTGGAGGCGGGAAAACCGTAATAGACCCAGAGGAAGGTGCAAATCTGTAGGAAATCATTGGGCGCTTTTCTTTGTTCAACGCCTTCCGGTGTCAAGAGTACGATTTCGCCTGGACCAAGATACCGTTCCACTTCATAATTCAGGTTGGGAAGCGCTGCTGTTTCAAAGGTGGCTGCAACCGCGGATTCCTTCTGTCCCACGACGATCGGTGTGCGTCCGAATTTGTCCCGCGCGGCATAGATTCCATCCTGGGTCAGCAGTAACATGGAACAGGAACCCTCGATGCGCTCTTGGGCATTGCAGATGCCGTCTTCAAACGTTCCACCCTCATTAATGAGCGTGGCGACCAGTTCGGTGGGATTGATGCCCAGGCTGCTCATTTCGGAAAAGTGGGTGACCCGTCGCCGGAATGCGTCCCGGGTCAATTCCTCAAGGTTATTGATCAATCCCACCGTCACGATGGCATAGGTGCCCAGGTGGGAACAGACGATAAGTGGCTGGGATTCGTTATCGCTAATCACGCCAATACCGCTTTTTCCATACATTTCCTTGATATCCTGTTCGAATTTTGAACGAAACTGGGCATTGGAAATGTCATGGATATGGCGGTGAAATTCTTTGTTGTCAATTGCGGCCAGGCCGCCGCGACAGGTACCCAGATGGGAATGATAGTCGGTTCCATAAAACAGGTCGTGAATACATTCTTTATCAGACACAACACCGAAAAATCCACCCATGGAATACTCCTCTCACAGGAACGTTTTTACCCGGAAGTTTATCCCTGAAACCGTTTGTATACTACCGGAATCAGGAGGTCCGGAACAAGGAAGGTAACCGTAAAGCCCCTGAAACAGTGTGGGATTACTGGAAGATATACATGTAACTTCCGCTGTCGCCTGGGCACCAGCGGTCAAGTACTATCGTTTCTACAGGGAAAGAACTCCCGCGCCTGCTGCCGGTGCGGAAATATATACCTCCCCTTGGATTCCTGTTTCTTGCCGATAGTTATCCAGCAAGGCCGTACAGAAAGCATCCGCAGCATTCCGCCGGACGAGATTTACCGTGCACCCCCCAAAGCCGGCACCGGTCATGCGCGCGCCGTAACATGCCGGAAGGGAGCGGGCGATCTTGGTCAAGATATCGAGTTCACGGCTGGTGACTTCATAGTCGATTCGCAAGCTTGCATCGGAGGCGTTCATGAGCGTCCCGAGCTGTTCGGCGTCCCCTGCGCGCATGGCTTT
>JAKLHG010000786.1 GCA_022710255.1 Candidatus Hydrogenedentota bacterium | reverse complement strand
CGCATCCACGGCCTCAGGAACTGGATTCCGGTCTTTTCGCGGCCTGGCACCCGCTCCGCTACACGTCCTTTTTCCACGGCGAAAAACCGGAATGACGCGTTGTTTTTGGATTCTTGAACTAAACCAGAACATAGCGCTCCTCTTGGTAACAAACAGAACTCATAATTAATTGTCAGCGAAATGGCCGTAAGCGCCTACTGCTATGTCAAGAGGAGCACGTATGGTAATTGCCACGGTATCCCACCGTATCCCCAGCGGGGAAGCAAGTGCCAGTATGTTTTCATTGTCCAGAATGAAAGGCACGTCCCTCTCTATTTAATACATGTGCAAAACAGACGTTATCGGGATATTGCCCGACGGTCAGTCACAACCGTCGCGACCGACCACTATCATGCATCATAAATGTTACGCCATTCGCGAATCACGGCATCAGAATCCAGCACAGGGGTGGTGAGAAATTGCCGTCGTAACCGTACTGTTCGCCATTCTGCCAAATGTAGGCCGCGCGGATGGCGTATGCAATGGGATTGCCGCCCTGCTGCCAACCCGTGAGATAGGCAATCGCTTCCCCTATCACAATTCGGAAATCCGTGTTGATATCGGCAGGATGCGGTAACGGTGTTTCGCCTTCGCCTTCAACAGGCGTATCGTCAATAAAAACATTTACCTGAGCGCCGGCGGGTACGGCGGTGGTCCAGGTTTGCCCTGCCAGCAGCACGCCTGGATTACCGGCCTGCCCCCCAATGGGCATGGCCGGTCCCTGGCCCATGGAGAACATGACATTTTCCAACGATCCGCTAGTATTGGTATTTCGGACAACCACCTGGTCAAATTCCGAAAACACCGAGTTATTTTCGGCAAGGCGAAGCACGCGGCACTCCAGTCCGTTATCCGTCGAAAAGGGCGGCACTTCCATGCCGTCATTCCAGTAACCCGGTTTACACCAGCCACAGGCGTCAGGGTGTCCTTCCAATTGGGGAAGCACAGGTGTGGGCATCCCCACCATCTGGTTCTGCGCTACCATCAGGTAATCGTCATGGGTGGTATCCCCTTGCACCAGTGTCTGTGTAATCACGTTGGGCTGGTTTCCGACCCGCCACAGGGGATTCATGTTGGAAATAATCGTAATGGCGCCGTTTTGATTCGGGGCCGTGCCGGCCACGGATCCGGCTACGACACTCGCCTTTCCGGCGAGCACAACCGAACCATGCAATTTCAGCATGCCCGGAACCCCATACCCGCCTTGACCGCCCATGCCACCGCCGCCACCATCACTACCGGTCAAACCGTCGCCGCCGCGTCCGCCGCTGCCGCCGGAACCGCCGTTACCCGCAATGATACCCAGCCCCAGAACAGCGCCGCCCGCATTGCCGCCGGATGCCCCCGGCAGCCCCTCAGCACCTGAAGTGCCGCCTTCGGAAGCCGGGCCTTGTTCACCGCCGGATGTGCCGGGAGCGGGGTCGCTTGCGGATATATCAATCGTAATGGATTCCGAAATGCGCAATAATCCTCTTG
>JAKLHG010000785.1 GCA_022710255.1 Candidatus Hydrogenedentota bacterium | reverse complement strand
GGTCTGGGACCGCATCCGCTACGCCCCGTTCCACCTGTTCATCGACCGCATGAAGGGCAGCACCACGACGGAGAAGTTCCGCGAGCGCCTCGTCGAGCAGCGGGCCGGCATGCGCGGCCTGGTCCGCGAAATTATCGCCGCCCGGAAGGAGACGTATATTATCAACCTGGAAGGGGTCGGCGCGGGCGGGCTGTGTTATACCGAGTCGGAGGGGCTCCTGATGGCCACGAAGTGCTCCAAGCGCCTTATAAGCGCGGCGGCGCAGCGCGCGGGACGGTACAAGGCGCGCGCCGCGCGCGTGCATGATTTCGCCACCGCCGCCTATGTGCCCCTCATTCGAGGGCTGAATGTGATCTCGCTGATAGGCCTGGATAAGGACAACCTCCCCCTGAATTACGGCGCGGAAGAGGATACCCGTCATCACATCGACCCCGCCGCCATACTCAATGCCGCCCGCTTTGCCGAATCCATCGGCAGAACGGTTGTAAATGGATGTGAAACCGACGAGGTGGCTGCGGAGGAAAGGGCGAAGACGGAAGAGGAGAGGGAAGAGTAAACAATTCCGCCAAAACAAACCGGCGGAAGACGCAGGAAAGAGAATGGATCCGATTACCGTACTGATTTCCGAAATGCCCGCGCAGGTTTCCGCCGGCATGACGGTATTTCAACTTCGCGATGACCGCAGGCCGGAAGCGGATATTGTGGTCTATAACGGCGCCGCTATTACCGAAGACCGGCCATTGAGGGACGGGGACACGGTCGTGTTTATCCGGCGGGGGGACGTTCCCGGACCTCATGAATTCCAGGCGTTTATGGCGGCCCGTCATACGCCGGGCGTTCAGGAAATCTTACGTCGCGCGACCGTGGGAATCGCCGGGTTGGGCGGACTGGGGTCGGCCGTCGCTGTTGCCCTTGCGCGGCTCGGCGTTGGAACCATGGTCCTGGCGGACTTCGATGTGGTCGAACCCACCAATCTAAACCGCCAGCAGTACTTTGCCGACCAGCTGGGCCTGTTGAAGACGGAAGCCCTTTTGGACACCTTAACCCGTATCAACCCTTACGGCTGTTATGAAACCCATGCTGTAAAACTGACCCCTGAAAATATCCCTGTCCTTTTCAAAACGTGCGACGTCATCGTCGAAGCGTTCGACTTGGAAGAGGAAAAGGCGATGCTGGTCGAAACGGTTTTGAACTGTTTCCCCGGGGTGCCCATGGTAGCCGCCTCGGGTATGGCGGGCTTTGGCAGCGCCAATACCATTCGCAGTACCAAAATAGGGAACAGGCTGTATGTCTGCGGTGACAGCGTTTCCGCCTCGGAGCCGGGGCATGGCCTGATGGCCCCGCGCGTCGGTGTCACGGCGCACCATCAGGCGAATTTGGTGCTCCGGCTGCTGCTAGGGGAAACAGAAGCGTAGGTGCTTACGATGATTCCGTGGACAAAAAATTATGAGTTCTGTTTGTTACCAAGAGGAGCGTTATGTTCTGGTTTAGTTCAAGAATCCACAAACAACGCGTCATTC
>JAKLHG010000784.1 GCA_022710255.1 Candidatus Hydrogenedentota bacterium | reverse complement strand
CGGAATCAACAGCCCGCCGCCCAAGCCCATGATAATCCAGCCCCAAATATCGTTGATGCTTTGGATGGAAAAGGCGAATACGAACGAAACCACCACAATCAGGCAGACGCCGGCCCAGCTGATATAAATCAATTCCCGCGTGGAGGCGCCGCGATGGATGTATTTCTGGTAAATATCCCGGGTGATGAAGCCCGTGGTGAGATTGACCGTCGCGTTGAAGGTGGACATGGCGGCGGCCAGCAGGACCACCAGCAGCAACCCGCGCAGTCCCGGCGGTATGTTGAACAACAGCACGGCCGGCAGGATGCGCTCGGGATCGACATGGCCTTCATAGCCCACCAGCATCAGTTTTTGCATCCAGCCCTGTTCGCCTAACAATTGTTGCAGCCCTTCGACGAGGGCCGGGGAAAATTGTTCCGGGTGATTCGTGATGTTGGATATCGTGTCCGCCCATTGCGCCTTGTCAATCCCGGCGACGTTTGCCTTGATGAGTTCTGAGGTCTCCGTCATGACGGCCGGATCCGGGAAAAGGTCGTGGACCAGGAAAATGCCCATGACGGCAAAGGCCATCATCATGGGCCAGCGGACGGTCATAAGGGTCGTCCAAAACAGCGAGAGCAGGCCGCATTCCCGGTCGCTGCGCGCGCCGAAATAACGCGAATCCGCGCCCGCAGTCACGCCGAGAAAGATATTCTTCATCAAGTAGAAGAAAGCGAACATCACCAGCGCCTCGTATTGCTCATATCCGGCAGGCATGTCGGTTTTCCACTGGGGCAGGGTCGACATCCAGTCCGCGTTGCCCGTAACCTGCACCGCGAGGGCCCCAAAGTCCTCCACGCCCGCGATTCGCACCATGGCCATTGCCGTGACGATAATGACACCAATCACGATGATGGCGGATTGGAACAGGTCGGTGAATACCACCCCGTAAAACCCGGAGATCATTGTATAGATGGTGGTGATGCCGATCATGATCAGAGTGCAGGTGAGCGGGGAGTAGGGGAAGAACATGGTCAGGAACAGGCCGGCGCCCTTGATCAGGTAGGCCAGCATACCCACGGAACTCACGATGCCCGCCATCGCGGAAACCGCCTGCGCGAACCGCCCGCCCAACCCGTCGCCGAAACGGAACACCATCCACTCCGCGCCGGTCAGGCACTTGGAGCGGCGGTGCCATTTGCCGGCCCACAACATCATGAAGGCCAGCACCAGCACGGCGCCGCCGCGAAACTCTATAAACAGGCCGCGGGGGCCCAGCAGAAAGAGGAAAGACGTGATGACCATGGTGCCGGTCATGTCCAGGAAATAGGCCATCCCTGAAACGCCCAGCGCCCACCAGGGCAGTCGCCGCCCGCCGATGAAGTAGTCATCGAGGCTTCTGGATGCCAGCCGCTCCAGTGCAATTCCCAAGACAAGGAGCACCCCCATGGCCCATCTGAACCCCGTCCCGCTGGCTGACGTGAAGGACGACGACATCCGCGAGCGCTTTGAGCACTACCGCAAGACGCGCGGCTTCACGCCC
>JAKLHG010000783.1 GCA_022710255.1 Candidatus Hydrogenedentota bacterium | reverse complement strand
CGCGCCGGTTATCAGCCCGGCCATTTTACCGCCCGCGGCGTATATCAGCGATTTTCCAAGGATATTACCTGATACGATGTCGGGGACGAGCAGGATATCCGCGTCCCCGGCAACCGGGCTGGAATAACCTTTGAGCGCGGCAGCGCCCCGCACATAAGCCAGGTCAAACGAAATTGGGCCCTCCACCTGGCATCCCGAAATCATTCCTTCAGAACAGCGCCGCGTGAGCTCCGCGGCATCAGCCGTATCCGGCATACCGGCGTGCACTTTTTCCACGGCTGCCAGGCATGCCGCCTTGGGGCATTCATACCCAAGCTTGCGCAATACCTGCACGGCATTTTCCAGGATAGCCTGCTTTTGGTCCAGATCCGGGCGGATGACCATGCCCCCGTCCGTAACCGCCAGTATTTTGTGATAAGTCGGAACTGAAATAAACGCCAGGTGCGACATCAGCCTGCCGGTATTCAGCTTCGCATCCTTGCTGACCACCGCCTTCAGCAGCACGGATGTATCAAGACCGCCCTTGAGCAGAAAATCCACCGCGCCCTCGCCCGCCAGCGCAACACCCTTTTTAGCGGCTTCCGAGTTTCCGGCGGCTTGCACGACATGATGGCCCCGCCCTCCGCAGCAACCGTCCAGTAGCCGGAGGATATCCGCTTTATCCCCAATGAACACGGGCTCTGCCAGCCCTGCTGTTTCCGCATCGAGCACGGCCTGTACCGTATGCCTGTCAGGCGCCACCACGCCGCACTTCCTGCGCGCGGAAAACGCCTTCACCCGCGAAAGCACATCGTCAAAACCCCTGAGTTCCATAAAACACACGCCTTCCGGCCCGCTTCCCCGCAAGCCCACCTGTTTAAAATGCCTTATCACGCGGCAGGGGCATCCGGTACCCGCTTTGTGTATTCATCCAGATCACCGCAAGGTATTACGGCATAACGTATCATATCAGATATCACCCAAACCTAAAACGGTATTTTTTCTGTTTTTCCGGGTTTACACAAATTTAGTGCGCATATTGCGAAACATGTCCGCCGGGTATATACTGGAAGCACATAAAACCATTGGAGGTCATGTTATGAACAAGCGGATGCTTGGCCTTATACTGGCATTTGCACTGCTGCCCGGGATACTTTTCGGCCTTGCGGAAACCGTGGAGGTCAGTCCCGATCCGGACCTGCTTGCAAGGTTCACGTACGCGGTGGTCGGAACGCCCGGCGGCCCGCTGAACATGCGCCGGTCAGGCAGGCTTTCCTCCCCCATTGTATCAGAAATCCCCAACGGCGCCACCATCACGGTCCTATCGCAGGAAGACGGATGGTGCGAGGTGGTATATAACGGGGTAACCGCCTATGTGACAGACAAGTACCTGACGTTTTTAGATGAGCTGCCATTTGAAAAGCTTGAAAAGGGCTCTTTCGGTCCCGCCGTGCTGGCGCTGAAGGAGCGCCTGCAGGAACTGGGATATTTCCGGCCCGGCGCCGTAGAAATGACGATCGATTACAGCGTGACGACCGAGGACAGGGTAAGA
>JAKLHG010000782.1 GCA_022710255.1 Candidatus Hydrogenedentota bacterium | reverse complement strand
GTTCAACGGTATATCCACAACGAAAAGCGACTCTTCATAGGTTATTCCGTCGGGATTGCGCACCTTGCCGATGAAGGCCCGCATAGTGCCGGCAGCGTCCACCCACGAGTCACCGTAGGCTTTTTCCAGTTCGCCCGGTTTGGACGTGTCCTTCGGCTTTACCGGAACCAGTACGGCGAAATAGTGGCTCGCCGGCTTCGGGGCCTTTGCGTGGGGTTCCATGTACCCAATCGTCCGGTCATATTGGGGAAGCAGAAAATCATCATAAGTAAACCCGATACGCGTTCCCGTCACGCAATACTCATGACGATGGGTGCCGCCCCGGTGCGCGCCGGGCAAGGTGGCCCGGTCCGTTGCCACATCGCGGCAGTCCAGCCAGGAGAAGGCATAGCGGCCCTCCTTCAGCATATGCAAGACGCCCCCACTTTCGACCACGGTGCCATCCAGGCGCACACAGGCGCCATTACGGTTCGGTTTTCCGTAGGCCCCCCGAAGGGGCACCTCTTCCACCAGCGGGCCATGGATAAAGGCCATTTCATTGGACGCCAGGTTGAAAGAAACCGCGCCCACCCCCGGCGCCGGCGTCTCCCCCACCACGGTCCTGTCCGGTTTATACACGATGATGGAACGGCCGGTTTCCAACTCCAGCACTTCAATGGTCTGCCCGTTGTCTATTCCAAGCCCGACGCTTTCCCGGGTGTCGTAACAAAGGTAACGGCCATCAGCGGAAAAATTGTCGTTATTATCCAGCCAGTGGGACTGGCAGGCGAAGGTGAGTTGTTTTTCAATCGTCATTTCCTGGGCCTTTGCATAGGTGCCGTAAACCAGGGCACAAACCATCACCAGCGGTATCACGATGCACTTGTTCATAAGAATCCTTTCCACTAAGGGAGAACGACTTGTCCATGTCCCATCATTATGCTGATTCAGACGGAGCATATCCACCTTAACGGCAGGATGCGTTTCAAGCCGGTGTCTTTTCTACTTGCTCCCGGTGCACGACCGTATTCCGTCACCAAGGACTGCCACGGCCTTTTGAAAGGCGGCGGTCCTCTCATCCGCCACAGGCGGCGCCATTTTGGCAAGGGGCATGGCGTAAAACGCATCCGTAATCGGTTCCATCGGCAACGGTTGCGCGGGTTTCATGGGGCGTTGGGTATCACCACCGGCCACGCGCTCCTCAACCCACCCCCTGTAAAGGGCCAGTTGCGGCAGATAATACGGGTCAAACAATTCATAAATGTAGGTGCGGCAATAACTGTTTTCGGCGTTCCCTTTCAAGGTTTGCTCGAAACAAGGGTTGATCGGATGAACCGCCGCGAGTTTCCTCATGGAGGCGTTTATGGAAAAATCTTCATGCAGCGCCAGAATATCACGCAGGACCGTCAGCAGATCGGTACAACAGGTTCCCGCTTCCGTAACCGCAGGAACATCCTTTTTCCCGTGCATCCAGGCATCCTGGGCTATCACATACTGATAAAGGGAATAACTGAATATACGTCCCGCAATTGTTCTTGCCAGGTCGACCGCATCC
>JAKLHG010000781.1 GCA_022710255.1 Candidatus Hydrogenedentota bacterium | reverse complement strand
CGAACCAGACGATGTCCGCGCCCGTCACGAACTCTATTTCATCACCGACACCGCGCAGGCTGTAAAGGTGAATCTCTTCGAGGGTGCCCAGCGCCTGCTCATCGATGCCCCATACCAGGGACAGGGCCACCAGCACCAGGATCAGAAACACGGTATTGACGAGGCGGGTCACCGTGCCCAGGTGCTGGCGCGCCTTGAACCAGAACGCCACTTCGTCGGCCGTATCCGGCGGCGGTGAAAGCAGGGGCAGTGCCTGGCGGACGCCCAGATAGGCAATGGCAAAGAAGGATACTATAAGCAGGGAGATTCCCAAATTGACGGCGATGGTTTGAGAGGCATAGCGAAACCCCATGGCATCAAGCGCAAACGCGCTTGCCAGCAGCAACGGCATCGCAATGGAGGCCAGTGACCAGAGCCTGCGTACCAGGGGGCCTTGCAGCAGGTTTACTGCGCTGGCCGTGAGATGCGAATGGGGACGCAACAACCACGCCAGGGTAACCGCCGCGATGCCCATGAAGACCAGGCGAAGGATGCGCGGCAGCACTTCCAACTCCGCGGGCGGCCGTGTCAGGAGCACGGCGGGAAGCAGGCAAAGTATATAGGTCAAAATAATCAACCGCAAGGACCTTCGCAGGGCGCAGATCCCGCTACCGTACTGTTCCCCGTATGCGCCGAATATGCCCTTTTTGTTTAAGATGCGGCTGACCAGCGACCAGGCCAGAATGCAGTACGCTCCATGCACGCAGAAGGTGGAGAACGGTACGCGCAGGTCGTCGGGAAGGTCCAGCAGCAAAACCGCATAGGCCGCAACAAGAAAATAGGCGGGGACCAGCACGGCATTCAGCAGTGCCACACTGCCGCGGCGCATCTGCTCCTTGAGCGTTCCCGTGACCCGTTCCGATTCTATGGAGGACTGGGCCAGGAATTGTCCTGTTTTGCGCTTCAAATACAGCAGGATAAGCGGAAAGACAAGCACCACCAGCGCAATAAAAAAGATCGTTGACGGGTACCGGGCAAGCTGCAGGAAGAACGGCAGGGCATCGGTGGCCACCGCCTTATGCGCCAACTGGGATACTTTCAGGAGTTCCCTGCCGACATTACCCAGAAAGGCCGTGCGGATCGGCTGCGCGTCGCGAATCCAGAGGGCCCGGGCGCGCACGAACTGTTCCGCTTCGTTCAGGGTTTTCAGCCGCTCCATGCTCATATCCTGCATCTTCTGGCTCAGCGATATCGCCTCGGTCAAGGCGGTTCTTTCCTCCCGCAACGCCGCCCGCCATTCGCCAAGTATCTCCCGCGTTGTCCCGGTGAACGCGGCACGGTCCTGCTCCGGAAGTGCTTCAGCCAAAGCGGGGACGGCCATCTCCTGTTTCTCGGTGAATTCAAACAGAAGATTTTCTATCTCATAGCGTCGCGAACGGTAGTGGGAGATGTCGTCCACATCCTCCTGGTTCAGGGAATGGCCGAGTGTTCTGCGACGCAATTTCAGGATAGCCATGGTCTCGCGGATACGCTCCCGGGCCATCGTCCCCACATCGGGATTCGATAAC
>JAKLHG010000780.1 GCA_022710255.1 Candidatus Hydrogenedentota bacterium | reverse complement strand
CGCGGCCAAGGTCAAGAATGCGGAGAGCGTGCCCAATCTGCTGAAGATGCTCGCCAAGATCGAGGCGCCTTCCTACACGCTGGAAAACAAGGACGTGTATGTCTATCCCAATGTCAGCGAGGGCACCGACCTGCATATCGCCGCCGCGGGCGAAACCATCGTCGTAACCCCCGGCAAGGAAGCCCTGGAAACGGCCGTGGGCCGCTTCGGCGGCACTGCGGGAGCGACGGGCATCAACGAAGCGGTGGTCAACCGGGGTGTGTACGGCTTCATGGTACTGGACGGCGCCAAGGCGACGAATCTGCCCGAAGGGGTGATCCCGCAAAATATCGACCTGTCGAAAGTGAACCTGGCCCTGACCCTGGGCATTGACAACGACTGGCGCGAACTGGTATTCACCGCGCCCGGCGGCTTCTCCGACGTCGCCGAAGTCGTGGGTGAACTGATGTAATCCCGAGACTCCCACCCTTTCTATAGTCATGGCCGGTGAATGTACCCCCCGTGGGCCGTTCACCGGCTACTTCTTTTCCCTTCCCGGGATTCGGCGTCACCCGATTGGGCAGCCTTAATCCATGACCCTATCTCTTTGTCTCATACCGCTATTTCAGTGCCCGCCGTTTGCGCCCGGAGGACCATACCGCCGCTCAAACAAATGGGGGTCATGGGGAATACGGCGGTTGGGACACTCCTCCCGCGGACACAGTTGGCAGTTTACGAAACCGACATCCGTCTGAAACCAAAGGCCGGAAATGGATTTGACCGGTGACATGAGGAAACTATCGTTCAGGGTGACGCCGATGGCCGCCGCGCCGTCCCCGAACAGGGAAAACAGGGCACGCTGCTCATGGATAGGCCAGTCCGGCAGGGAACCGGGATTCATGGCGGCCTGTTCTCCCGGTTGATACTTCCCGGCAAGATGCGCTCCCAGCGCCTGCACCGCCGCCTCCAGTGCCAGCTCCTTGAGGGCATCCGCCCAGAAAAGTTCCATGGGGTCTTCCAGGGCGCGCCCCCAATCATCAATCTCGCGGCCGCAGGTGGCCAGGAACGGAAACGCCCGGTGCCGGCCATCCAGATTGACACGCAAAATACGGCTGGTAAACAGAATACCATCCAGCAAAACAGTGTCATCGCCGGCAGGCTCGACCGCGGAAACCTTGTAAAGGCCCTTCGGCCGCGCCAGAGCGGCGGCCTCACGCGCGAACCGGAGTGCCCCGTCCACAAATACGGAATCCGCCGTAAGATGGAACCGCTGAAGCAACGTCCCTTCATCAAGGACGAAAGGCAGATTGTCCACAACAGTCAAGGAATCTTTCTGAACCATAAACTTCCTTTCAGGTTTGTACAGGCGCGCCGGCCCATCATACCACGGCATTCGCCACCCGCTGCTTCCCGTAACGCCGGCGGCAACCGGCTTGTTCCCGCAAAACGCACGACCAAAGAATGATACACAAAAAAGGAGCCAATACAAAGATCAGCCTCACTGCCACAAGACCCACCCGGCAGGGATACCCGCAGGGGAACATACCTTCCCGGGTGCGCCATTTAACCTGAAAAGGGCGGTCAAATTCTGAAGCG
>JAKLHG010000078.1 GCA_022710255.1 Candidatus Hydrogenedentota bacterium | reverse complement strand
GCTTCTTCTGAGGCCCCCGGGGCTTTTTGCGCTTTCTTCCTGGAAAATCCGACGCATTGCCTGGTGGTAAACAACATTATCCACGATGAACAGCAAAAAGAGGCGACATCCCTTCCCGCCGTCTGTCTTGAGGGAACCGGGGCGACTGCGGAAAACGCGGTACACGACAATCTCATTTCCGGTTATGGCAATGCGGGCACCTGAAGATAACGGACGCGCCCGGGTACAGTTATAGCGAGAAATACACATGAAGTGCGACCTGGTCGGACGCGGTCCGACTTGGTCTGACGCGCGTGTTCTGCAGCACTTCAGCGAAGGAAAACATCGATGCGTAATGTCACCCAAAAACTCAGATTTGTCCTGCTGGCCCTTGTGCTTACAGTACCGGCCTTTTCCGAATCTACGGACACACGGTTGAAAGATCTTCTCTCCGGAGTCCGATGGTCTGGGGAACGCCAGTGGACCGGTCGTGATAATGACGACGGCGCAGTCCATTGCCTGGGCAACGGCCGCCTGTGCGTCTATGAACAGGGCCCGGATATCCTCCAGGTCTTTGGCCCGCCCTATAGTGCTACCACCATCGGCCGCATGGACCTCGAAGGCGACGGACTTGCCTGCATTTCCCAACGTGTCTGGGGCACGGCGGCCTGGCGGCATACAGTCCATCGCTCCGGGGCACCTGTCGCTGTGATAACAGACTTTGTTTGTGACACACTGCCGGCCCTGGTGCGCGTAGTCCATGCGACATCGCCCGTTACTTTTGTCTATAAACCCGGCCCGGAACTCCGGCTTGCAGCGTATGAATCCCCGGAACTGGAGCGGCTCGGTGCGCGCGGCAGCCTGCTGGTGGAAACCCCTATCGGCATACCGCTCGTACCTTTCGGCCGGTACCCGATGCCCGGTGCTGTTTTCAATCAGATTGCATGGAAAGGTGCCGTCAGCGTTGAAGAGACGGACCCAGGCATGTCTTTCGCCTGCAATCCCGGCGAAACGATACTGTATGTCACGGGCGGTCCCGAACTTGAAACGTGTCTTCAGCACATGGAGGCTGTTTTGACAGCGGGGCCGGAGGAATTGTTGCGGGAAACACTTTCGGCCTGGGAGAGATTCACCGCTTCAGGCCGTGACTTCGACGCTGAACTGCCTGCCGAGGTCCCCGGCTGCGGATGGCTCCTGCACGTCCTCGACGCTACCGCGGTCATGATAAAAACACAACAGGCAGCCGAGGGCGGCATCCTTGCCGGATATCCGTATCACCTGGGGTATGTGCGCGACCAGTACGGTACGCACCGGGGCCTGGTCGCGCTGGGGCACGCGGAAATGTCCCGCGATATCCTCCGCTTTTATTGGCAGGTGTTTCAGCGGGGCGGTCAAATCCGCAATGCGCAGGCCTTTGGTTTCCCCGGGGTCTATCATGTCCACGAAAATGACGACGTGGAAATTACCGGCTACATCACCTTGCAGGCCTTCGACTATCTGAAGCGCACGGGGGACCAGGTGTTTGTCCGGGAGATACTGCCTATGCTCGAATGGGCGTGGGAGGTACAGCAGCGCCATCTGGTTAAGGACATGTTGCCTTTCAACGGGGATGAAACCTATGTGGCCGGCGGCATTCTGCCCCGTTCCGCGCTGAACGACGGCTCTGCCGAGGCGACCCTGCTTTTCATTGAAAGCGGTGCCTTGCTGCTTGATTTTGTCGAGGAAATGGATCTGTGGGAGGCGGACCGTGTGGCGCAAGCACGTGAAACAGTAGCCCGCGTACGCGATGCCTTCCGTGCGAATTTTATGCGGGAGGGCCGTCTGATAACGAATAACCCGGACCGGGTGAACGCGGCGGCAATGCCCCGCACACGACATGGGGTGTGTGAACGCTGCATGAGCGTTGAATGGACTTTGAGAAACGGAAACGGCCGTTATGTATGCGTGTCTTGTATGAATAAAGACCCCTTGCCGGCCGCGGTACCCGAAGTCTTTCTGCTGCAATCCGTCAGTCTGACGCCCCTCTATTTTCACGCTTCCCTGCCCGCTGCTGAAGCACTGCGGCCCGAAGTGGAAGCCATCGTGACCGGGTATAAAAATACCGGAAAACTGCCCTCGCGCCCCGACGGCAACGTTGCGGTGGGCTATGACTACGGATTGCTGTTATACGCCCTTACCGAACTCGGTCATCCCCTGGCCCGCGAGATCTTTGAGAAGACCCTCGCGCTTGCGGATGAAACGGGTGCCTGGTCGGAGTACTACCGGGACCATCAACCTGCCGGCACCCGGTGCCGTCCCTGGGAAAGCGCCATCAACGTGGAGGCCCTGCTGCACTGGATTGAGGCTGAATATGGCCTGCCGGGCAGGAATGAATGATCGGCCGGATCGGTCCGATCCTTCCGATCGACCCCTTAAACCTCCTTCGCTTCCAGGGGTACTTCCACAAATTCCGTTTCCACCGTATTCCCCTTAATATGAAACAGGCGGTAGCCGCGTGCCTCGGTTTTGTCAAAGTTGCCGCGTGTAGAAGAGCAGCAGGCGGTGGTGGTGAACAAGGTGTCGCCGGGTTCCTCCACCTGATTGCCGTGATAATGCCCTGCGGCGGCGAGATGCAGTGAACAGTCCTTGAAAATAGCGAGGATCGTGTCGGCGTTGAGAATGCGATAACTGGCGGTGTTCGGATTCAGGGGGTGATGACAGAGCAGGGCGACGGGCTGACCGGGCGTGACGCGTGCGGCCTGTTCGCGCAGCCAGGCCAATTCCGCTTCGGCCACAGTCACATCGCTTTTCACGCCTTCGCAGGAATCGAACCCGATAAACGCCCAGCCATGATGCTCGAGGAACCAATGGGCAGGGCCGAACACGGCGGTATAGTTGGCATAGATGTCCTCGTCGCGCATAAATACATCATGGTTGCCAGGCAGGGCATTCCATGGCCGGGCAAGTTTGTCCAGGGCGCCCCGGGCCAATTCCAGTTCCGCTTTCGCACCGACCGTTGCCATATCACCCAGCACAAGGGTCATACCGATGCGGGTATCGGCGTTAATTTGTTTGACGGCACGTTCGATTATGGCAGTGCTGGGTTCATCCTTGATATGGGGGTCATTGATGGCAGCAAAGGTAAAACTTGTTTCTTTGGAATCCCCCTGTGCTACGGTGGTGTAACATGCGCCGCACACCCCTGCTGCACATAACGCTAGAAACTGCCTGCGTGTTCGTTCAACCATGATTAAATCCTTTCCCGGACGTTCATACAAGAGATGAAGGCGCAACTTGGAATGACAGAACCGGTCCTTTATGCCTTTGGCGTCCTTTAGGTCCTTTATGGTTCCTGCCCATAGACGATTTCAGAATAGCATACAAAACAGTCTACCACGAAAAGGCCTTTCATTATCTGCTATGATGCGGGTATTGCGTCGACCCATCATTTAAGGAGAAGGTTGTACTATGAGTATCCTGACGATTTCCGGGATTATTTTACTGTTTGGCGTTATGGATGCGGATATTTCAAGCGAAATGACCCTGTGGTATGCGTCTCCGGCGGATGCCTGGGTGGAAGCCCTGCCCCTGGGCAATGGCCGTGTCGGCGCCATGGTCTTTGGCGGCGTGGCACAGGAACGGGTAGCCCTGAATGAGGACAGCCTGTGGTCGGGCGGCCCGCAGGAGGCAGACAATCCGGAGGCGCTGGAAGCCCTGCCCGAGATACGGCGGTTGCTCTTCGCGGGCAAGGTGGAGGAGGCCGAGCGCCTTGCGAACAAAAAACTGGTATGCAAAGGCGCGGGCTCGGGCTTGGGTAACGGCGCATACGATCCCTACGGCTCGTATCAGGCACTGGGCGACTTGCGCTTGTTCTTTAATGATGAAGGAGCGGCCGAAGAATACCGCCGATCCCTGGACCTGTCCACGGGCGTAGCGCGTGTTACTTATACGTTGGGGAAAACTAACTATGAACGGGAATATTTTATCAGCGCCCCGGACGGGGTGATGGTAATCCGCATGACGGCGGCAGGCCCCGGTACGCTGGACTTCCAGGCCTCCCTGGCGCGGGATCCGAAAAGCGGCAGCCGCCGCTGGAAAAATGACGGCAGACTGGAACCTTTCACCGACAGCGAAGAGACGGTTCCGCCCGCGAATGCCGTTATTTCGGGCGATAATCGGCTGCTCTTGCAGGGAACCGCCACGCCCGAATCCGGGCTGCGGTATGCCGCCATGCTTGCGGCCGCCGAAACGGACGGCCAGGTTACCGCAACAGGCACTACACTGAACGTGCAAGGCGCGCGGGCTGTAACGCTTCTGTTGAGCGCCGCCACCAGTTTCCGTCAAGCCGATCCCGCGGCGGCATGCGCCCGGGACCTGGACACCGCCGCCGCCAAATCCTATGCCGCATTGCGGGACGCCCATGTGAACGATCATGCCGCATTTATGAACCGGGTGTCGCTGCGCCTGAACGGACCCGATAAAAACGGTATACCGGTCAATGAACGACTGCGCGCCCTGTGCCGGGGCGAAGAAGATCCGGCGTTCATGGCCTTGTATTTCCAGTTCGGTCGCTACCTGCTCCTGGCCAGTTCGCGACCGGGCACGCTGCCCGCCAACCTGCAGGGCATCTGGTGCGACCATATCCAGGCGCCGTGGAATGCCGACTATCACCATAACATCAATGACCAGATGAACTACTGGCCTTCGGAGGTCACCAACCTGCATGAATGCCACGAACCCTTCCTGAAGTTTATCGATTCCCTGCGCGAACCCGGCCGGAAGACGGCCGCAGTGCATTACGGCGCCAGGGGCTGGGCCGTGCATACCATCTCCAACATCTGGGGTTTCACTTCGCCGGGTGAACATCCGAGTTGGGGCGCCTTCAGCGCAGCGGGCGGCTGGCTCTGCCGCCACCTGTGGGAACACTACGCCTTTTTCCCCGAACGCGATTATCTGGAATGGGCATACCCGATTATGCGCGAGTCCGCCCTATTCTATCTCGATTTCCTGGTGGAAGACCCCAAAACCGGATTTCTCGTTACCGGGCCTTCCAACAGCCCGGAGAACAGTTACCGAACCGCGGACGGACAGACGGCACGCGTGTGCCTGGGCCCGGCGATGGACGTTCAGATCATTCGGGACTTGTTCACGAATTGTATCCGCGCGGCCGAAATTCTTACGGTTGAGAATCCGGAAACCGAGCGCATGAAAGAGGCGCTTGGTCGGCTGGCGCCGAATAAAATCGGAAAACACGGGCAACTGCAGGAATGGCTGCTGGAGGATTATGATGAACCGGAACCGGGCCACCGGCACATGTCACACCTGTACGCGCTACACCCGGGCGAAGCCATCACACCTGAGACAACGCCCGAACTGGCCCACGCTGCCCGGGTTACCCTGGAACGGCGCCTGGCCCACGGCGGCGGCCATACTGGCTGGAGCCGCGCCTGGATGATCAATTTCTTTGCCCGACTCCAAGACGGTAACGCCGCCCACGAAAACCTGTGCGCGCTGCTTGAAAAATCCACCATGCCCAATCTGTTTGATGATCATCCGCCGTTTCAAATAGACGGCAACTTCGGCGGGACAGCCGCCGTGGCGGAAATGCTGCTCCAGAGTCATGCCGGAATCCTCCACCTGTTGCCTGCCCTGCCTGAGGCCTGGCCCGACGGATCTGTAAACGGCCTGCGTGCGCGCGGCGGCTTCGAGGTGGATATCGCCTGGGAAGGGGGGCGCCTTAAGGAAGCGATCCTGCGCTCCGATTACGGGCAGCCCTGCAAGGTACATGCCGCCGAGCCGTTGAACATCTTGGCGGGTGAGGCGGTCGTGGCGGGGAATGATGTTACTTTTTCGACGGAGAAAGGCCGTGTTTATTGTGCTCGCCCGGCAAACCAGTCGTGAGAGGTTGGTTTTAAGAAAAGAACACCAAGGACCTGAAAGACATAAAGGAAAAAAAGGCAACATTTTAGCCGAATGGCGTAACACTGGGATTTAAAATAACCTGTATGTTGCCGTCATTGCGAGCGAAGCGAAGCAATCTCATTTGCCAAAGTTTAAGCAACAATTCAGATGGCTTCGCTTCGCTCGCAATGACGAGGAGAAGCATTTAAAGGTTAATATGAACATTATCTCCATTCGGCTAAAATGTTACAAAAAAGGAATTTTTGTTATCCGTGTCCTTGATGTCCTTTAGGTCCCTTAGACCCCTTCCGTGCTGTTATGGCGTAATATCAAGTAAAGGAATGTTACCGTATGAAAACGCAGTGCTCCTTGAATCTGGCCGACTCCCGGCCCGGCGTTCCCCGTCCTTCTTTTCTGGCGTATCTTTGGCTTCGCATGGTGAACCGAACGCTGATGCGAAATCCTTATAGGATCAGCCGCGAAGCCGAAACGGCACATCGGAAGATGACGGTGGTGGATATGCATTGCGACGCGCTGCTCTCCAACCGCGATTTACTGGTCTGGGGCAGGCGCGGTCATGTGGACCTGCCGCGCCTGCGGGAAGGAAATGTGGCGCTCCAGTTTTTCTCCATTCCCACGCTGGCGCCGGTGCGCGCGGGGATCCCCTGGATTCCCCTGGAACTGGATGCCATGACCTATTTGCTCGCCGCTGAAGGGTGGCCGAAAAAAACGCTGGGAAGTACCTTTGAACGTGTCATGTATGGGGCGGACATGTTGCGGGACTTGGAGGTCCGCTCTGAGGGCTTGTTTCATATTATCCAGTCTGTTCCGCAACTGGACGCTTTCCTCGCAGCCCGCGCGGAGAATCCACAACTTACGGCGGGCCTTCTGGGGGTCGAAGGACTGCACAGCCTCGAAGGGCACCTTGAAAACCTGGACCGTTTTTATGATGCCGGCGTGCGTACGGCCGGACTGGTGCACCTGGACGGTAATGATCTGGGCGGTTCGGCCCATGGGCGCCAACAGGGCGGCCTGACCCCTTTTGGCGAGGTGGTGTTGCACCGCATGGAAGAAAAACGCATGCTGGTGGATCTCGCCCATGCGTCGCCCGCGCTCATTGACGATATCCTTGACCGCGCCACGCGTCCGGTGTTCATTTCCCACACAGGGCTCAAGGGCGCCCATGATAATGAGCGCAATATCAGTGACGCCCAGGCGGGGAGGATTGCGGATAAGGGCGGTGTTATCGGCATCGCCTTTTTCCCCTGGGCTATCGGCCCCTGTACCGTGGAATCCATTGTGCATAGCGTCCTTTATGCCGTAAACCTGGTCGGCGCGAATCATGTGGGGCTGGGTTCAGACTGGGATGGCATGGTGGCCACCCCCTTTGACGCTTCCGGCATCGCCCTGATTACGGAGGCCCTGCTTCGTCATGGTCTTTCGGAAGAGGATGCCGCAAAAATCATGGGCGGGAATGCTATCCGGATAGTGCGCGAAACTTTGCCGGAAGAATGATATAGGCGGGGACGGCATTGCAGGATGGGCAGGAGCGGCAGGCCCGGCACGGCGGGCTGGTCTTGCGTTTTGACTACAATTTCGACAATTGGAATGTTACGAAAACAGGTTCATGGTCGCTGAGGGGCTTGCTGCTGGGGGTATAAAAGGCCGGATCATCCTGTTGCCAGCGGAGCGGGCGCAGGGCGTAACCCGTTCCTGGCCGGAACAGGATGCGGTCGATTTCCGTGCCCGTGGGACCATTGATTTCATCGGAAGCGTCCCGCAATTCCAGAGAAGATGTGATACGGTCAAAACCAGCCACCTTGGGGTTGTCTTTATTTTGTTCCTTGTCTTCCGGGCCGCGGCTCGGACGCATGTTGAAATCTCCGAGCAAAATAACGGAATGATCCGGCGGGGATTGTTCACGAACATACCGTATGATGTCATCGCCCTGGGCATACTTGGCCCGCCGGGAGGCGGCATTCTTTCCAGCCGCAATATGGGTCGTATACACATCCAAAGGCATGCCGTGCACATCAAAGCGAGCAAGAAGCACGCCTTTACAGGCGGGTCGGTTCTGGAAGTCGCCTTCATCCCGGAAATGTATCCCGTCCGCTTTCACCAGCGGGAACTTTCCCAGAATAGACAATCCCGAATTGGTTATCTCGAAGGGATGTTTTAGCGCGGCATGATAAATTTTCACGGGATGTGCCGTCCCTTCCCAGAGCCGGTGATGGTCCTTGAAGCATTCCTGAAACGCGCAGATATCGAAACGGTTCATCAGGGGCGACATGCGCCCGAACTTTTCTTCCGTCTCATCAAACCAGGGGCGAGCCTGGACATTATAGGTCAGGATGGTGAATTCAGCGGCGCCTACCGTCGCGGGGAGCGCCTGCAGGGCGGTTTCATCCACACTCACTTCTATGGCGCCCATGCGCAGCCAAAGACCGCCCGCCGTGAGGAGAATGACAGCCAGTACTGCGGCAATCCAGCAAAGCCTGTGCGTGTTACACCATGTCATGAACCGTTCTCCTTTGGGTATGCCCGGGTGGATAGCGAATGCCTGAAAGGACGTAAAGGACCGAAAGGACACAAAGGACAAACCGGACAGTAAACATGGAAGTGCGGTTGCAGATTTCTTTTGTGTCCTGTATGGCCTGTTTGCCGTTTGCGTCCTTTTAAACCGTGCATTAGACCGCGTGTGCTGTTTTAAGGTTGCGGGAGCTTTACTCGGACTCGATTGCGTCCCACACGGGGACTTGCAGAAACACGGAAAGTACTTGCGCGTCTTGGCGGAGTTTTTCCTGGTTGCCATGGTCCACAACATTTATGCGGTTCCCGGTATTCAGGACAAGGTTTAGTTCGTAACTGTAATACGAGGATTTGCTGTCCTGGCAGTACTCGGAAATCAATTGCAGGGCGTGGATGTCTTCCAGTTTACAGGCATCCTTGATCGCGTTGATGTTCAAAACCTCATTCGGCGCCTTTCTTCCCTTCCAAAAATATCCACTATACCGATCACAGACAATGGGGGCGGAGTGCCTGTAATAGAGCATATAGCCCACGATTACGATAACGGTACCCATAACAATCGGTATCAGTATAGTGAATATCATGCGGGAATTCATCTGTCCACTTATCGCCAGAGCGAAAACAAATGAGATTGGCGCAAACGCGCCCGCAAACAAAAAAATTCCCAGAAAGAGTTTCAGTCCCCAGGCCGGCTGAAATTCAACACGGTCGCTATGCAGCTGGACCAGTTTATGGGTGCGGAAACTGGTGCCTTTGGGGTGCATGGGCGTCCATTCAACCTGCGTTGCGAGCGGGTCGTTGAATTGCGATGGATCGAATACCTCGGGAGGCGGTACAAGGTTCTTAAGCACTTCCACGAATTTTTTTAGCATCAAACCTCCTTTCTTGTGTTGGCAAACGTCATCCATGGAGTGCGTGCACGCTTTCGATAAGGTACGCAATGGCTTCTTCCGTCTGGCGCGGGTGGATGGGCAGTGTCACCAGGCGCTCGCCCGCCATGTCGGCCACGGGAAACTGCCCTGGTTGGTACCCGTGCTTACGGAAGGCCGTGGTCCAGTGCAGGGGGATATAATGGGTACCCACCTTGACGCCCCGTTCATGAAGCATACGGTAAACAAATGTTTCCTTGTCCATGCCGAACCGGTCCGGATCAATCACCACAGGGTACAGGTGGAACACATGTTGGCATTCCGGGCGCACCACCGGCAGTTGCAGGCCGGGCACGTCGCGCAACCCTTCGGTGATGCGCGCGGCGTTGCGGATGCGGCGCCCGTTGAGTTCATCCAGTTTTCTGAGCTGAATACTACCCACGGCGGCCTGGATGTCGGTCATGCGGAAATTATAGCCCGTGTCGTCAAAATCCTGCCACCAGAACCGTTTGCCCTGGGGAAACCTGGTTTCATCCAGAGAGCAATACTTGGTGCTGGTGCCGTAAACGCGGGTACAATGGGAACGGTACAGGGCTATCCGCTCATAGACTTCCGGGTCGCTCGTGGTGATCATGCCGCCCTCGCCCAAAGTGGCCATGTTTTTCTGTTCATGAAAACTGAAACAGCCGGTGACACCAAAGGACCCTGCCTTGCGTCCCTTGTAACTGCCGCCAACGGTATGACAGGCGTCTTCTACCACCGCGATGTCGTGCCGGCCCGCAATGTCCAGAATGGCATCCATGTCGCAGCACTGCCCGTACAGGTGGACCGGCAGGATGGCCCTGGTTTTCAGCGTGATTTTTTCTTCGATTCGGGCAGGATCGAGATTGAAGGTTTCGGGATCCACGTCCACAAAGTCAATTTCCGCGCCCAGCGTCGCCGCTGCGGCCGCCGTCGCTATCCACGTGAGCGGCGTGGTGATGACCCGGTCGCCCGGTTTGATACCGATACCGATCATGGACAGGAACAGGGCGGCGGTACCGTTACTGACGCACCGGGCATAGGTGGTGCCGCAATAGGCCGCGAAGTCCTTTTCAAACTGAACGCAGGCCGCGCCGCTGGTGGGCGCATTTTTCCGGAGCACCTCTATGACGGCCTGTTCTTCTTCCGGGCCGTATTCGTTGCCGAATTGTATAAAGAGGTCATGTTTGATTTCGGGAGTTGCCATGGTCTTGTTCTTCCTTCAGTTGAAATATCAAATCCAATGCTTCGTCCAGGCTGCACATGGGGGTCTTCAATAAGGACTTGGCTTTACTGTTATCCAGTGAGGCGTCATTGGGGCGCTTGGCGCGGCCGGCCATCGCATTGGAGTCGGTAGGAACCACCAGGTCCGTGGAGAAACCGAGCCGTTCCGCGATGCGGCAGGCCATCTCATAGCGGTTCAGGTGCGTGTTACCGGCGAGGTGCACAATGCCCGTGAACTCCGCCGCCGCCAGTTCAAGCAGCGTTCGACCGAGGGTAAGTATGTCCACCGGCGTTCGAATTTCGTTTTTGGGGAAGAGCACTTCCCGGCCCGCTTCAAGGGCGTTTTGCATCTTTGCGAGGAAGGAATTACCCGCGCCCAGCACGGGGAGGCCCATAACCAAAGAAAGGCGAGTGACCAGCCCTTTGTCCACGGTTTCCAGCAGGGCCCGTTCCGCCCGGACCTTGGTTTCCGCGTAGATGTTAACCGGGTTGGGCGCATCCTCTTCGGTATAACGGCCTTTGACGCCATCGAACACGCTGTCCGTGGAGCAAAGAATCATACGCGTATCCGCCTCGCGGCAAAAGCTGGCCAGGGAAGCCGTCACGCCGGCGTTGATTTCAAAAGCGTCTTCCGGGTGCGATTCACAATAATCAATGTCCGCCAGGGCTGCTGT
>JAKLHG010000779.1 GCA_022710255.1 Candidatus Hydrogenedentota bacterium | reverse complement strand
AATGCCTGGAATAATGACTCCGGACGGGTGGGAGCAACCGGCAGGATGGTTTTGCCGCTGCGCAGGGTGCCGAACACAAGTTTTTGTATAAACCGTCCCGACGGCAGCCGTTTCCGCATCATCGGGCATTGGGCAAGAACCAGGGAGAGACGGTTTTCCGTTCGTTCGGCTACCGAAAGGCATTCCGGCGTGAGGTCGTTTACATCAACACCGGAAAAGGTCGCTTCATCATAGCAGGCGGCCAGCAGGCCGACCAGGGAACATTTGAGCGTCTCAGTCTCTTTGACGGAATATCGCAGCGGCTTGGAGCCGTGAGGGCCAAGTTGCGCGGATGAAACGACGTATAAAGGCGCGAGGGTTTCAGGGGCGGTGCCGAGATACGCGAATATTTCCCGCTTGACTTCCTTGCGATGATGGCGATCCGGCAGGAAAAACTGTCCCTGTTGTTCCGGAACAAAGATACGCCCGGGTGCCCGGGCGCCCAAGGTCTCCAGCAGGGCGCATTCCCGCGTGAGCGCCGCGCTGCACTCTTCATGGTTCTTGGCGACAACAAGCCGGACCTGCACGCGTTTTCGCTGGGGCGTGACGGCGGTGATTATGTAAACCAGTCGTGTCGGATCCTCGTAGACCAGGTCAAACAGGAGGGAAGAAATCGCCGCCCCCTTTACCGAACGGTTCAAGCCTGTCCATAAAAACCGGTTTTTCTCAAGTACCTGTTGTTGAATGGCGTTGTTGAGTGTTTCCATGCGGTAGAACCGCTTGCTTGGGACCGGGAAAGGCCCCGCATGGAGCAGGCTGGCATTCCACTTGAGATTAATTCTGCTTTCGGGGCCTTTCGGCTCTCCAGAATGAACGGGTTTATGTGGTTTCACGAAGTATCCCTTGTGTACTGTTTTGTTTGGGGCATGGTATGCGCGCACACAGGCGCCGGGGAGGTTGCACGATGGTTAGTGTCCCGGATGCAAAGAGGGTGTTTTCTACCGCCTTTATAGCAAAAAGAACAAGCGACTCATATAGACGGCGTCAACAAGCCCGCCCGCTTATTTCTTTACCGTCTTCTTTCCGGCTGAAGCGTTGCGTTTTGCCGGTGGCGTCTTCGCCTTCGGTGAAGGCGCTTTTTTCCGGGCGGCAGGACGGGCCGTCTTCTTTTCCGGCGCCGGTTGATGTTCCTTTTCCACCCGGTCCAGGAATTGCAGCAGTAACTCAAAACTCTTGTCCGTTACTCGTGTGAATTCATCCACCCCCGATTTCATCATGCGTGACCATTCTTCAACAATATCGCGGCTTTCGCCGGGAAGCCATTTGCCCTTCTTCATTGCATCGCGGAGGGACTTCTCCGTCACCTTCTGCGCCTTGGCAACGAGTCCCAGGCCGGCCTTCACGCTGCTTTGCTGAAACTTGACCAGGTATCGCGCGCCTGTAATGGAAGCATCCGCCGAACTGTCACAGGTGGCCCGGGTAATGTCGTGGATCACCTCAAAAGAACGATTCAAGGCCTCCGCCAGAAAATCAGAGGCCGTTGTTGCGCTAGCGCCGCTTTTTTTATTCACCATGGTATCCATCTCCTTTTTAGTGTCCGCTGCCTGAACATCAAGGCCGCACATCTGTAT
>JAKLHG010000778.1 GCA_022710255.1 Candidatus Hydrogenedentota bacterium | reverse complement strand
CTGTTGGGATTGTTAAAATTGAGTACGGGCTGGAAATTATTTTGCCCCAGCGGCCAGGCAATGCGAATTTCAGGCCTTGATAAGTCCGGGTCGTCCACCTCATAGGCGCCATAGTAACGCATGACCCGCTTGAGGGACTCCAGGTGTTTGTCCTCGCTTTCTTTCAACGTGTGTTTCTGCCACTGTATTAGGGATTCAGGCGTAATATCTTGTGCTGTTCCCATGACCGGCGCCAGTGTTTCCGTTTCGAAACGAAGACTTTCAATTTTGGCGATGCTTATGCGGGCGCTGCCCATAAACGCGCGTGCACCGCCGATTTTGTGACACCAGTCCGGCACTCCTTCCGTGCCGCCGGGTACGATTCTGCCTTCCGCGTCCTGCGGATTAAATCCCACCAGCGCCGTGAGCAGCAGGAACAATTCGTCTTTACTGAAGTTCAAGCAGCGCAATGTGACGGTGTAGCGGGTTTTCGGCTGCACCAGTTCGGCGCGGCTCCATTGACTTTTCAGTTGTGGATTATCAGGGTCCGGATTCTCGAAGGCAAAGTGTGTTCTATGGTTGATATCGTCCCACAAGGGCCGGTTATATTTTGGATCATGCCAATACACCTTTCGGCCCCGTAGTTGACTGCTCTCCACGCCCCACGCTGCGGGCCGACCGTTTCCGTTTGGTTTCAGGTAAAAACAGGCCGCCTTGGGCGGCTGGGAGGACAGGATGCGCAGGTTGACTTCCTGGGTTGCGGGCGCGTTGTCCTCCGCCAAAGCCATCTCCGCCCAGAACCGGCTCCGGCGACCGGATTGGTCGCTGTCGTTGGCCGCCCCCTGGATGCCGTCCACGATACAGGCGTCATGCTTCGGCGCATCCCCCGCCGGGCTTGCAGGCGTATGGACGCGCGCAGGGTACCGAAAATACTGGAAATGAAGGCCAAATGATTTTTCTTCTTCATTGAAAATGAAGTAGACAAAAGTACCCGGTTTAAGCCAGTCTTTCATACTTCGGATATTCTCGGCATGGGCCCTCTTATCGCTGTCCTCTTTAGCCGCATCCGCCAGTACCTTCGCTGTGGTCTTAAAGTTTTCAACATCAACATCAAACTCATGTTCTTCCGATGATAACGTATCCAAATCAACAAGGTGCCAGACTACATAATGGGTTTTGCCCTTGTTAGAAGTTGTATCTTTAAGACAATTCTCGCCATCCTGTCCTGACCAGGCAGGGATTTTTACCCACCGTCCTTCGCTGGCCATGCCGGTCTCCGGCATAGCCGAATACATCTTGTGCGGGCGCGTGCCGGGCGGCCCCCAATCCGGATGTTCCCAGTCCGCTTCCCCGTTCACGCCCTGTTTATCATAAGGCAGGGATGGGTTTAATTCAGGAACGTTTATAGTTGTCTTTGTCTTCGGGTCGAAAATAAAAATATCTCCGTCACGCGGGCAGCTTTGGAGTGTGGCTCTTTGTTGCAGATTGAACTCTCCATTCCTGTCACTTCCGGCAACCAGTATTTCACGCTGTTGTCCTGGTATTTCTTCCCCATTGGGTCTGTAGCAAGTGACCGTTTTCCCGACAATCTCAGTAATCCTAATCTTGCCTGTTTCTTGATTATATTCTTTAATGA
>JAKLHG010000777.1 GCA_022710255.1 Candidatus Hydrogenedentota bacterium | reverse complement strand
GAGGTTGCGGTTGGTGGCGCAGATGATGCGGACATTGATCTTCCGCATCTTGTTGCAGCCGACGCGGCGGATTTCGCGCTTTTCGATCACGCGCAGCAGCTTGGGCTGCAGATCGGGGCTCAGATCGCCGATTTCGTCGAGAAAGAGATCGCCACCATCGGCTAACTCAAACTTTCCAGGCCGCGAATTTTTTGCATCGGTATAGGCGCCGCGTTCTACTCCGAACAGTTCGGATTCCACGAGGGTCTCGGGGATGGCGGCACAGTTGACCACGATAAAGGGTTTTTGTGCCCGCGCTCCCTTGAAGTGAATGTGCCTGGCGATAAGTTCCTTGCCCGTGCCGGATTCGCCCTGGATGAGAACCGTACTCGATACCGCCACCGCGCGCCGGGTCCGTTCATAGACGTGGTGCATGACCGTACTCTTGCCGATTATATTTCCCAGGGAAACCGACTCATCCACCAGTTTGGCCAGCAGCTTATTCTGAAAGCGCAAGGCGTGACGTTCGCAGGTGCGATTCATGACCAGCAGCAGTTCTTCCTTGTCAAAAGGCTTTTCAAGATAATCCGCCGCGCCTTCTTTGATGGCGGTTACCGCTGTTTTTATCGTGGCGTGGGCCGTCATGATGACCACGTCGATTTCCGGGGCTATGCGGGAGGCTTCCCGCATTAGTTCCAGGCCGTCCATACCGGGCATTTTCAGGTCCGTCAGCAGCACGTCACAGGTCCTGCCGGACAAGAGTTCCAGTGTCTCTTTTCCCGACGCGCTGGAAAGTGTCTCATAGCCGGCCTGTTTCAGAATGTCGGTAATAATTTCACGCTGTACACGGTCATCTTCCGTAACAAGAATACAAGGACTCATGATGTTCTCTTTTGCGTTTGTGCCGTAAAACCGGGGCTGTCCAGGGGCATGGTTATTAGCACCTGGCATCCCCATTCCGGCGAACTGCTGATATCGATAGTACCCCCGTGTTCTTCCACAATACCCCGTGTAATGGACAGGCCAAGGCCCGTGCCTCCGGGTTTGGTGGTGAAATAGGGATCAAAAACCTGCTCCAGCGCATCTTTGGGTATACCCGGGCCGTCGTCCCGGATTTCTATTTCGCAGTGCGTGTCGCTGCGGCGGGACAGAACCCGCACGCGCCCTCCCGGGGGACAGGCCTCCAGGGCGTTCAAGATGATGTTCAGCACGGCCCGTTTCCACTGCTTCGGGTCGAGCATGAGTTCCACGCCTTTTGCATGCAAATCACTTACCAGCCGGATTTCCCGCGCTTCCGCGTCTTGCTGAAACAGGCGCAGACATTCCCCGAGCAGCGCATCCATCTCCACCGGCTCCCGTTTCAGTTCTGTTTCCCGCGCCAAAGACAGGAAACTGGAGACGATCTCCGCGAGCCGGTCCGCTTCTTCACTTATCGTGCGCAATGATTTCTCTGCTGGATGCGATTCCCGGTCCAGCAGGTCCAGGGCATGTCCTGACAATAGTTTTATCGCGTTCAGGGGGTTGCGAATATCATGTGCCACCCCGGCCGCCAGGTTGCCCAACGCCGAAAGACGCTGGGCCTGGCGCAATTTTACCTCCATGACCTCCTTTTCCCGAAGACTGGCCACCATGTCGT
>JAKLHG010000776.1 GCA_022710255.1 Candidatus Hydrogenedentota bacterium | reverse complement strand
CCCCATGACGACTCTTCTTCGTGCAGCCTGTTCACCTCGGGGGCGGGGATTCTTTGTCCTCGCCGTGATGCTCGCCACGTGTGCAGGGGCTGGAATCCGTCTGGTCGCGCAGTCGTCCCCCGCGGTGACCTCGACGCCCCCCGTGCAGGTGATGGCAAACACGGAAATCACCCAGCGGATACCGCCTTCCGCCAGCAAGGCGATATGCTTGCCCGCCATGCGCAGGTCAGCCAGCGCCGCCGCCAGCGCCGTCACTTCCTCCGCAAATTCCCTGCCCTTCTTTTCTGATGGCGTTCCGTCCGCCGCGTATTGCGTCAAAATGGTAGCGTCCGCGTATTTCTGGTTTATCAGGTCCAGCATCTGCGGGAACGTCTCAATGTTGTGATAAGGGTAATAGGGATATTTTTTTGCCATATCACGCGCTCCTTCCATAACATCCAAGATGGCAGGTGGACATGCGGTGCGGTCTTTCGGTAAGTATACCATATATCATTGCATATGCATATATGCCGCGCCTTTTCCGGCCCAGTGCCGTTTATCTTTCATCCGCTGTCCGCAGCAGGCGTGACTGCCATAAATCCAAGTATATTGTAACATAAAAGGTAATAAATGCAATTATGAAAACACATTGCTTTAACCTTCCAATGGCAGAAACTGCGTGCCAGACTGTACGTTCTATGTATTTTTTCGTTTCCTTGACATGTCAGGCCGTGCTGGCCTACGATATATGCATGCATGATGCCCGGTAAACCGGGCCGAAGGAGGGGCTATGAACGGGATTTCCCGGTTGGATTCGGTGGCGTTGCGGTTTCTGATTCCTTTATGGCGCACTTTCCGCCTGGCGGCACGGCCCCGGCGCGCCGCACAGGTATCGCCGGCTCCGGCATGCACAAGGTCCTCAGATAAATGCGGCGGTATGATCGGGCACCTGCGCCGGTCTGCGGCAGGCGCATTCGCACTGATGCTGGCGGCCATGCCGGCCGCACGCGCGGTTTCCGCAGCGGAAGCGCCCGCTCCCCGAGTGCTGTTTATCAATGTGGGCAAGGCGGACGCGGCGCTGGTGATGGCTGACGGGTGGAACTGCCTGATAGACACCGGCTCGAAAGCCAGTGTGCCGCGGCTTTTCGGCGCGCTTACCAGGATGGGTGTCAGCAGGCTCGACGCGGTTTTCCTTACGCATACCCACAAGGACCACACAGGCGGCATGGAAGCACTGGCAAAGTACCGCGGCGTGGGTAAGGTTTATTCCGCAGGTTTGTCCATTCCAGATAAGAACGGCAGGAACATCATCGCGAAAATGGCGTCGGAAATCGGAGTCCCGCACATGCTGTTGTCCGCCGGGGATACGGTGGCTGCAGGAGGCTGTGTGCTGGAGGTGCTGGGGCCTGTACAATATGACGGGGAAAACGATAACAACAATTCCCTGGTGCTTCGTTTGCGGGCGGGAGGGCAGACGCTCCTGTTTGCCGGAGATATGGAATACCGGCAGGAATACACGCTATTGGAAGCTGGCACGGATCTGAAGGCTGATGTCCTGAAGGTTGGCAACCATGGCAATTCGGACGCAACCTCCCGTACATTTGCAGCCGCCGTGGCTCCGGATATCGCTGTCATCAGTAC
>JAKLHG010000775.1 GCA_022710255.1 Candidatus Hydrogenedentota bacterium | reverse complement strand
GAAATTCCCTCAAGAAGGCGCTGAGTTTCGGCAGCCCTCATGGTCTTCACGGTCGTGGCAGTAAGCTGAGCGAACATCACCTTAAAACTATCCGGATTCATGTTCGACTTGATTGGGAATAGCATCCCCTGTGTTGCTCTGACAAAATCCGTGTAAGGAGAGATTTCGGGACTGCAGGCGAAAAACAATACCTTTTCTCTGGAAAGACGCGCCATAACCTGTGAGGATGAAATCCCAGCTTCGGGGTCATGACACGATGCATCTGTAAGCAGGAATAGTACCTTCTGAGGCGTTTGGCCGGCAGAAAGGTCCAATGTTTTCATGATAGCGGGCAGGTCTGATTCTGGTACATCACCCCCATTACGCGCTTGTGTAGCCTTTAATATGTTCTTTATTTTTTCCGGAGGGGTGCCTATGGGATAGACATCTGGATATTCCCCCAGCAGTTCATCCCAGAAGATGGTCAAACTAAAGACAGGGGAAAGATTACACGCTACCAAAGAATCCAGAAGATAAACAAGCGCCATAACAACAGATTTGAGATAGGGTTCCATGCTGCCGGTGGCGTCCAGGACCAACTGGATGATGACCGGGCGCTTATGAGAAAAAGGCGCTACAGTCCCTGAACCCGTGTTCTGCCCAGAAGCCCAACGCTGCGTTAAGTGGTTTTGTTGATTCATAACATATGCTCCTTCTTAAATTGCAGGGTCGTTGAACCAACGATGAACTGTTCATTGTTGGTTAATTTGACACTTCGTTTACGTATACTACCTACAATAAGACCGTTTATGCTGCCCTGGTCTTCAACGATCAAATAGGGTCCTCTAATTATTGCTCGGAAATGGATACTGGAAATTTTATTGTCTTTTGGATTGAGTTCCGCCCGACCAAGGGTGATGCCTTTAGATGGGATAAGAATCCTTCGGCCTTTATCAGGTCCATCCAGGAGGCATAACGAAGCTTGTTTTGTGGCTTTGATCTTTTCAGTACCTGATACGTACGCTACGGTACCTGCGGGTTTTGTCCGGGGCCTGGTTGCCTTTTTAAACGGCTTCGGTTCAGGTGTAATATACCCATCTTCGCCGCATACCTCTACGGAATCGTCATATGTAGCTGCATCTTCGTCCCCAGCGACTTCGTCATGGTCATACATATCCACTTCATCCATCAAATCTATATCATGATCTTTATGGGGTGAAAGATCAGGAATGGGAAGATAGGGTTTTGCTTCAGGAGATTTTTCAATTGCAGTGTTCAAGGCCGCCAAAGCTTCGGTGGCGTTGGCGTACCGATACCGCGGATGTAAAGCCATCACTTGCCTGATCCACGCATCTATATCGTGCGATACGTGTCTGGTTACGTCCAATACAGAAGGGCGTTTTTCATTTAAGATGGCTTTCTTTAACGCTTCCAGGTCATCGCAGGGGAATGGCTGAACCCCTGTAATAACCTCGTAAGCGACGATACCTAGGGAATAGAGATCGGTTCGCGCATCCGGAGTAAAATCCGCGCCACAAAGCCACGTTTCAGGCGCGGCGTAAAAGGGGGTGGTGTGCCCCCCATAAACTGGTCCATGTACAATGAGAGTTTCCAATCGGCCCACAGGCCAAGGAGACTCGAAGATG
>JAKLHG010000774.1 GCA_022710255.1 Candidatus Hydrogenedentota bacterium | reverse complement strand
CGCTGAAAAAGCGCCAGCCCCTGCCGCGGAACCTGCGGCCGAGCCGGTGGATAAACCCGCTGCTGAAGCAGCCCCCCCCCCGGCGGAGGTCATTGAACTTTCTTACAGTGTCTTTTTTCCCCCGACCCATGTGCAGTGTCAAGAGGCTGAGGGCTGGGCAAGGGAGATAGAAAAACGCACGAATGGCCGTGTCAAAATCACGATATACGCTGGAGGCACCCTGACTCAGGCGCCACAGGTATATGAAGGCGTCGTCTCCGGCATTTCCGATTTGGGCATGAGTTGCCTCGCCTACACCCGCGGCCGGTTCCCGCTGCTGGAAGGCCTTGATCTTCCCCTCGGGTATCCGAACGGGTTGGTCGCCACAAGGCTTGCCACAGAGATGGTGAAAAAATATGCGCCGGCGGAAACCGCAGACACGCATATTTTGTTGCTGCATGCCCATGGCCCGGGCATGCTGGCAAGCAAGAAACCCGTGCGCACCCTTGACGACATGAAGAATCTCAAGGTGCGCGGCACTGGCCTTTCAGCCAAAATTATCGAAAACCTGGGCGGCGTGCCTCTCGGCATGAGCCAGCCTGAAACCTACGAGGCGTTGCAGAAGGGGGTTGTCGAAGCGACATTCTGCCCCGTGGAAACCCTGAAGGGTTGGAAGCAAGGAGAAGTCATTTCGTATGTGACGGATACTGCTGTCATCGGTTACACGACGGCCATGTTTGTCTCCATGAACAAGGCAAAATGGGAAAGCCTGCCTGCGGATATTCAGGCTGTTTTCAACGAAGTAAGCGCCAAGTGGGTTGACCGTCACGGTAGCGCCTGGGATTTGGCGGATGCCGAAGGCATGCAGTTTATTCAATCGCTCAGTCGTGAGACCATCATGCTCAATGAGGCGGAAAAGGCACGCTGGACGGAGGCCGTAAAACCGATTCTCGACGAGTATGTCGCCAATTGCACCAAGGCGGGACTTCCCGGCGCCGAGCTGTTGGCCGATTTGCAGGCCGGAATCGCTGCAAGCATGCCCAAATGATGAAAGACAATCCGCACCGTGTTTCGGCAAAATGCTTCCGTACAATCGCGTACGGATGGTCCGCACTACGCCTGGTTGTATTGGCCTTTTCCGCTATCTCAGGCGCTGCGGTCCTTGCCATTATGGCGGTTACATGCGTTGATGTCGCCCTGCGGGCGGCCGGCCGTCCCTTTACCGGCGCTTATGACCTCGTCCAGATTGCCGGCGCCATCGCAATCGCCGGCGCGCTTCCCTATACAACGGCGGTCAAGGGGCATGTGGCGGTAGAGTTCTTTTTTCAGAAACTAAACCGGGCAGGGCGTATTCTTCTGGACACCGTTTGCCGCCTGGCGGTTATGGCCCTGTTCAGCGTCTTCTCCTGGCAATGCGTGCTGCATGGTAACACCCTGAAGAGGACCGGGCAGATTTCCCTGACCCTGGGTATTCCCCTCTTTTGGCTGTCCTACGTTATTGCCGCCGCCTGCCTGATTACCACGCTGGTGGTTCTTTATAACCTGCTGCATCCGGGCCGGGAGATGATCAAACCATGACACCGATACAAGCCGGTATTGCAGGGTGTATTGCCTTGCTGGTTTTCCTGGCCGCCAGTATGCCGGTCGCTTT
>JAKLHG010000773.1 GCA_022710255.1 Candidatus Hydrogenedentota bacterium | reverse complement strand
GTAAGGGTGTTCCCCTGAACGGAAGTGGTAATATCCGCCGCTCCCTCCAGCGAGGCGACACCGTCTTTTACGGGTACCGCAACCGCGCGGTAAAGATCGCCGGGAGGCAGGTCAAGGGATATGGAGCCGTTAACTACCGGCGCATCCAAAACGTTCAAGCCATGCGCTTCATATTCGGGATGATCCCGAAGGGTGATGCCCCCCGCCGATCCGGAAGGATAACCACATTCATCATACAGCCACAGGGACATGCCTATCCGCTTCGCCTCGTTAACGCCCCGGATAAAGGCTTCCCATTTGATTTCGCTCTCCATGTATTCATTAAACGACACATTCACAACCATACCCCCAAACCCCTGTTCAATCAATCTGCCGAGCAAGCGATCCTGTTCTTCGGGCGCATCAGGCAGATTGTGCACTATCTTGAGGATGCGCGCATCGGCTGGAGGCTGTTTAAATCGTTCCGCGAGGGGACTGCCGGATTGCGGCAGATGTAGAAGCGTAGCCGCCTCCCCTTCCGGGACTGACGCCGGGGATTGGGCAACCGCCACGGCTGGCGCCACCACTACGGTAAAGAGGCAAAAGAAATACGGTATACATTTCATCTTATCGGGCTCCTTGTGTCTGATTCGTTTGATGATGACGTTGAGTTCCGTTTCAACGCAGAGGTCGCAGAGATCCGCAGAGGATCGCGGAGGAAATATTTTAGTAGATTATCGCTCAAGTACCCTCATAAAAAACAAGAAGTTGAATACATAGGAGGAGAAAAATGGGACTGTTTCCGCCGCAAATTATACGCGTTCGTTTGTTTATAGGAGCGCATTGATACATGATTTAGCCTTTGGGTTTGCGTATAACCAAGTGGCGGAAACTGTCCCACATTTTTTCGGTCTTGTTCGTCACGCCCGCAAAAAATCTGGGACAGCCTCCTGCGCGATTCAGAATTAAGCACTTCGCTCACGGTTTTCTCGTGCGCCGGAGGCAGTCCCATTTTTTGCTCAGATGTTGTTATTTTTCCTGGGTTGCGGGCAACGCCCGCGTTATAGGTTTAGCGATACCTCAACTATTTACAGCGCTGCCCAAACACTTTTTTCAAAAACTGTGTTCCAATTCAATTCTCTTCTTCTTTGCGAACCTCTGCGTCTCTGCGTTCCGCTTACTTCCTGGCCTTATAAACCACAGCCACGCTTTTCACAAAGTCAGGCTTGTCTTTGGGCAGGCAATACGTCACCACCCCCGATACCATTCCTTTGTCGGTGGCTTCCAATCCAATCTCCAGGCACTTCCCTATATAGGCCAGGGTTGGTTCATCGGGCGACGCGGAATGTTTGGTCCCATACACCATAAGCACCAGGGGCATTTTGCCGTTCAACCCGCCCGCCGCTGTATGTTCATCCAGCCAGGTGCGATAACTTTCCATCTGGGGCAGCAACGGCGCCGTGTCCGACAGGTTTTTATGGGGATAGAAATAGGGGAAGATGACGCCGTCAATGGCGCCTGCCTTGACATGCTCCGTTATCGTCTCCTGGTATCCGTAAT
This sequence comes from Candidatus Hydrogenedentota bacterium, assembly GCA_022710255.1. Taxonomy (GTDB): domain Bacteria; phylum Hydrogenedentota; class Hydrogenedentia; order Hydrogenedentales; family CAITNO01; genus JAAYBJ01. The sequence continues at coordinate 102 of JAKLHG010000773.1, read as the reverse complement.
AGCACACCACCAGGAACGCCAGGTGCGGCGCAATCTTGTGGGCTTCCCCCATCATCGTCCTGCAATATTCGGGCGTAAACTTGTTGACATTGCCATTGAAGT
>JAKLHG010000772.1 GCA_022710255.1 Candidatus Hydrogenedentota bacterium | reverse complement strand
ATTTTCTGTTCGATCAGGAAGCAGTAATTGTCATTTCCAATGCGGGCGCGGATGGTTATGTCATCACCGACGCCGTGCAGTTATTGCCAATAACACCGTAAAACAAGCCCGGGCACCCGGAATATCGGGCCCGTGTTTCGGAGGTATCCCCCTGTGAAAGTCCTGTTTATTGCGGCCAATACGGAACAAATCAATATGCCGGTCATGCCGCTGGGCCTTGCCTGCGTGGCGGAGGCCGCCGCGCGGGCGGGCCATGATACGGCCATGATTGACCTGATGGTGCAACAAGATACCGGTGCCGCCCTCGAAAAGGCTATCGCGGATTTTGAACCTCAGTGTATCGCCGTGTCCGTGCGCAATATTGATGACCAGAAAATGAAATCGCCCCGGTTTCTTTTGGATGATGTGCGGGCCACGGTCCTCGCCTGCAAGCAACTGTCCCCGGCGCCGATCGTGGTCGGCGGCGCAGGATACAGTATTTTTCCGGAACCGGCCCTCGCCTATCTGGGCGCGGACCTGGGCATTGCGGGTGAGGGTGAGGCAGCCTTCACCGAGCTGTTGTGTCGGTTGGAACAGCGGCGGGACCTGTCCGGAATCCCTGGTCTGGTATTGCCCGGCCGGGGGGTGATGGCTCCCGTAGCCCATGTTTCAGCGCTGGATGACTGGTCCCTGCCGCGGATGGACTTCCTCTCCCTCTCGGCATCGTTGAGTGAAATGTTCTGGATACCGGTACAAACCCGGCGCGGCTGCCCGCTCCGATGCAGTTACTGTTCCACGCCCGCCATTGAGGGCGCCGCTTCCCGGCGGCGCTCCCCGGAATACGTGGCGGACTGGCTGCAGACGTGGGTCCGGGCGGGATTCCGCAGGTTTTTCTTCGTGGACAATACCTTCAATTTTCCGTCTTCCTACGCCCGGCAACTCTGCCTTTCAATACTGGAAAAGAAATTGCCGATTCATTGGCGGGCTATCATCTATCCCAAACAGGTTGACCGGGACCTGGTGAAATTGATGGCGGACTCCGGGTGCACCCATATCAGCCTGGGCTTTGAAAGCGGCGCGCCGGTCGTCCTGAAGGGCATGAACAAGAAATTCACCCCGGACGAGGTGCGGGCTGTTTCCGGCAGGTTCGCGGACTGCGGTATCGAACGTATGGGTTTTCTGCTGCTGGGGGGGCCCGAAGAAACGCGGGAAACCGTGGAGGCAAGCCTTGATTTTGCCGATTCCCTGCAGCTGGACTTGCTGGAAATCACAGTGGGGATTCGTATTTATCCGGATACGCCGCTGGCTGTCCGTGCCCGCGCGGAAGGTCTTTTGGCGCCGGACGATGACCTGCTCCGTCCTCGCTTCTACCTGGCTGAAGACATTAAAGACTGGATAACGCCACGGGTGACCAAATGGGCCCGCGCCCATGGCATTGCGTATCCGGAACAACGGCCGACATGAAACGTAATATAATGGCTGCTACGAAAATAAGTTCGGAATGCAAGGACTGATCCCGGCGAACGCAGTGAGCCGGTCTGTCCCTGCCTTCCGAACGGCTCCGTGTTCACTGTTTATAGGGGAGGCGAAGTCTCATGATGAACCGCCCTGACGTTATCTCTTAAACAACAAGGCCCGGCGAATCAACAACGATGCATCACTCTCTTCTGAGCGTTAGCGCGGCCGTCAAT
>JAKLHG010000771.1 GCA_022710255.1 Candidatus Hydrogenedentota bacterium | reverse complement strand
TCGCGCGGGTCGGTTCGGCCGACTGCGCGAGTGACGGCATTCGCGGCCAGTATGATGTGTGCCGGGCCCGCCGCGCGCCGGGGTCCGCGTTGAAACCTTTCATTTATGCCTATGCCATGGAACAGCAGCGCCTGTACCCTTCGGAGGCTTTCCTGGACCAGAATCTTGATTTCGGCGTGTATAACCCGAACAATTTCGACGGAGAATTCAAGGGGCTGATTTCGGCGGGTGAGGCGCTGCGCTGGTCCCTGAATATTCCGGCCGTGCAGGTGCTGGAGCGGGCAGGCCTTGAAGAGGCCGTCACGTTTTTACGTTCCCTCGGATTCAGCGGCATCCAGTATCCTTCGGGCCATTACGGCCTGGGCCTGGTGCTGGGCAATTGCGAGGTGACCCTCGAAGCGCTGGTGAACGCCTACCTCGTTCTTGCCCGGCTTGGCGTGCGCCAGGATGCCGTGTTCGTTCGCGGCGAGTCTGCGCCTGCGTCCCGCCGCCTTTTGTCCGAAGGGACGGCGCTGGCCCTGTGGTACATGCTCGAACAGCCCTTCCCCGATGAACCCTGGTCGAACGTGGTGCGTCTCAATGACCGGAGTTCACGGATATGCTGGAAAACGGGCACTTCCACCGGGTTTCGGGATGCCTGGGCCGTGGCCTTCAACAGCCATTACGTGATTGGCGCCTGGCTCGGCAATACCAATGGCAGCGCCGCGCCCCGGCTAATCGGCGCCCATGCCGCCCTGCCGCTGGTGGCCCGCATATTCCGTTCCCTGCCGGTGCCTCCCGTTCCTGCATGGCCCTCTACGGAAGGACGCCTGTGCGAAGTGCAAATCTGCGCCCTGTCCGGCCTGCCGAAAAGCCCCTGGTGTTCCCGGACCGCCACCGCCCTGTTCCCTGCGGGACAGTTTCTTCACCGGCGTTGCGATGTGCATCGTCCCGGACTGGACGGCACCGTCGGGGTATACTGGCCTCCCACCACCCGGCGATGGGACCTTGCCAAGGTGCCCGCTTCCGAAGGTGCCGCTGTCGTCGTTGAGGAAGCCGGCCCTTCCACCGGCAGGCAGCGCAAACTGAGTATCAAAAGGCCCGTGCAAAACGCCACCTATGTTTTGTCCGGAGAAACGGGCGAGGACCGTATCCGTCTTGAAGCCAATATCGGCAACGAAGAACTGCAATGGTACTGCAACGGCCGCTACCTTGGCGCTTCCGACAGGATGCGGCCCCTGTTTCTTGACCTCCTGCCCGGCCAGCACCAGGTGTCCTGCATGAGCGCTTCCGGGCAAACGGCCAAGGTGGATTTCAACGTCAGTGCAAGTTGACGGACATGGAAAATGATAGTCCTTGTCCAGACCGGATCATTTCCCCGGTGTTTGATGTATCATAATGGTGTTCTCGTAAGAGTGTTTGTAATACGGCGGGTTTCAAAAAACGGCGGCAAGTTTACTTCGGGAGAGCCCTCAATGAACAAATGGATACGGTTTGGAAGGGTGTTGAGCATTACGATAATGATAGCCATGGCGCAAGCGGCCTATGGCGGGGGGTACAGCGGCGGGGCGGGCACGCCTGCCGACCCGTATCAAATTGGCGAGATTGCGGACTGGATGACGCTATGCGGTACACCGGAAGACTGGAACAAGTGCTTTCGCTTGATTGCGGACATCAACTTGTCGGGAATTTCAATAACG
>JAKLHG010000770.1 GCA_022710255.1 Candidatus Hydrogenedentota bacterium | reverse complement strand
CTCGGTGACGTCACTGTTCTCATGTCCAGGTATTGTGGCGACAATAGGGGATCCAATCCCCTGGTTAAGCAGTATAAAAGTTGGACTACACGGCTATCGCCGTGGATAATCGATCCAGTAGGCGTACCTTCCTTGGTGCGCCCTCTTGCCACAAGTGCCGTAGGTAATATTTTTGGCGCACCAAGGAAGGTACGCCTACTGGGTTCTGATGTTACCCACTATTGCGGAGTTGTGGGAGCCAGTCGGATTGGCGTTTAGTTCAACAACGTCTTTCAGTTGGCACGGCAACTGAAAAAGCGTATTCCATTTGGAAACGAGAGAAAAGACGCTGGTTTTTATCTTGCCCGGTATCGCCCCCTTTTCGTGTGGCTTGCCCCTGCGGTATAATGGGGCATCAGGAGGTTACTTGCCATGTCCATGCAACCATGTACCGTTTTGACACTTGTGCTGTTTTCTATCGCGGCCCCCGCCTTGGGTGCGGCGTACATTCCCGCCGTCCCGCCGGAGGACGCCGTCATGGCGGACGCGGAGGACCTACGGGATATCCAGTATTGGGCGGAAGAGGCCTTTCTGGGAGCGTTGCCGGCAGAGGCGTCGCGCATCCGGCTGGAGGTGCTCCGGCAGGACCATAACGTTTTACGCTTCGGGCAATCGTGCATGGAGACACCCATCAAAATCGGCACGCGGGAATTCGTTCACGGCCTCGGCACCCACGCCAACAGTGAACTCCTGGCCCATATCCCGGAGAATGCCATGGCGTTTAAAGCCTTTGTCGGCGTGGACAACAATGACGATACCGGGGGCCTTCGCGGCAGTGTGCGTTTTTTTGTTCATGCCGGGGATGCCGTTCTTTATGAATCTCCGGTCAAGCGAGGCGGCGAGGAAGCGTCCGAGGTGCTGGTGGAACTCTCGCCCGGCACGGCCGCGCTTCTGCTGCGTGCCGATATGACGGACGACGGCGTCGGTCACGACCAATGCGACTGGGCGGATGCGCACTTTATTATGGCGGACGGCAGTGTCCGTTACCTGGATGAACACCAGGCCCCCCTGTTGCTGGATACGGCACGGCCGCCGTTTTCGTTCCGGTGTGGGGACCGGGATGGCGCGGCGCTGCTGGCAGGCTGGACGCGTGACGTAGCCCGGGAAGAAACGGATGGCGCGCGCGTCCTGCGCATCACCTGGACGGACCCCGACAGCAATCTCGCGGTAATTGCCGAGGTAAAGGCATTCAAACAGTATCCGGCGGCGGACTGGGTCGTGTATTTCGAAAACCGGGGCAGCGCGCCCACGGCGGTGATTTCCGACATCCAGGCACTGGACGTGTCCCTGCGCACGGGCCATCCGCGCAAGGCCGCGGTGCTGCATGAACTGGAAGGGGACGCCTGCGGCATGACCAGTTTCCTGCTGAAGCAGGAAGAACTTGCGACCGGCAAGGAAATCCGCCGCGCGCCCACGGGCGGTCGGCCTTCGTCTATCAGCGCGTTTCCGTGGTTCGATTTTGAATATGAAGGCCAGGGTTTTATCGGGGCCATCGGCTGGACCGGCCAATGGGCGTCACACTTTGCCCGTGCGGAAAACGGCCCGACCCGCGCCCGGGCGGCGCCGTCGGCGATCGAGACCTCCTGGCCGAACAGCCCCGCGGCTGTCACCTTGACCGCTGCCCGGGCCGGATCTGCGTCGTCAGCGGCGCTCCAGTCTCCCTCCGCGTC
>JAKLHG010000077.1 GCA_022710255.1 Candidatus Hydrogenedentota bacterium | reverse complement strand
CATCTTTCAGTGAACAAGGAACAGAGGGAAACAAATGGGGAAGGCTTCACCGCTGTCATTGAGTTCGTTGAACCTCTCGGTTCGGAACTTCATGTGCACCTGAACTTGCATGGTAAAATTGTCATCGCACGGTTATCTTCAGTCCAAGTTCCACAGGTGCAGCAACCGTTTGTTCTGGATGTGGACACAGGCTCCGCGTGTTTCTTTGACCCTGACACGCAACGCGCTATTCTCTGAAGTACCGGCAGCGAAAATAAACAAGTGCTCCCGCTGAAGTATTCGAGCCCCACACTTTCTGCCTTGATGATCTGAACAAAATGAACTTGTACTGTCAGAAGGTATACCCAAAACCTAAGGTAATGGCATTCACCCCTGAATTGTCATCAGAAAGATTGGCATTGGATATATGCTCCCACTTCATGACAGTATGCCATCCCCCTGCACATTTATACCCTATCCCCAGACCGGTTAAAAAATTTACAGTTGAACCGTTGCCGCCAAAACGGTTTTTATGACCCAGGACATGCGCGTTGGCCTCGGCAAACAATCCTCTATACTCACCAGCCTTAGTATAGAGTCGTCCTCCCAGTCCTGTCCCTACCCCCCATACTGTGTCCTCCTTCTGACCATCCTGCTCGTAAAAAAATAATGGTATAGCACGAAGTCCTAAACTAAAATGAGCTGTTGCGGGAATTTCATACTCCAAGGTACTCTTAAGTAACAAGTCCTCGCTTCGGTTATTGTTTCCGTTATCAAGCCCGGGACCACCTGAAATCTCCAACCGCCAGAAACCCTCTCGCCATTGTATCTCCGCATTTACGTCAAAGATAAAAAACAGCACGAAAACAAACGTGAACATCGTGAAAGTTTTAAAACGCATTTATCGAATCTCCTTAAAACTATTCCCCGATAACTTTTATCTAAGAACTTACATTATTAACGAAATGCATGTGTATTGTCAAGTTTATATTCGAGTCGCACTATAGTTCAAATCTTGGATTAGTCATGATATTTTTTGCCATAAAACAGATGGACCTCTATATCCTGTGAAGCGCGTCATATTTGCGATGCTGCTAAATGGCAACATGAGCACGGGCAAAGATGTTCATCTGCAGATGAAACAGACAACGGGTGTACGTGTATCATCCAGAACGCTTGCGGATTTAGAAGACGAAAAAAGTTAGACTAATCGAATAGTGCGGCAACAAACATCTTCGCGTCAAAGGGCTGCAGATCTTCAACGCCCTCCCCCACGCCAATTAATTTTATGGGAATTCCAAGTTGTTCCTGTATGGCGATGGCCATACCACCTTTAGCCGTACCGTCCAGTTTTGTCAATATGATTCCTGTTACCGTTAAGGACTGGGTAAACTGTCGCGCCTGCTGAAGCCCGTTTTGTCCAGTGGTAGCGTCCAGAACAAGCAGCACCTCATGGGGTGCCCCCTGTTGCCGTTTCGCAATGACACGTTGGACTTTTTTGAGTTCCTCCATCAAATTTACTTTGGTGTGTAATCGTCCCGCAGTGTCAATGATGACATTGTCCACATGCCGCGCTATACCCGCATCCACGGTATCGTAAGCAACAGCACCCGGATCGGCGCCCTCCTGGTGACGGATTAACTGTGCGCCGGCGCGTTCCGCCCAAATAGCGAGTTGTTCTCCCGCCGCAGCCCTGAACGTATCGGCGGCACCCAAAATTACCGTGCGCTTTTCCTGAGCAAGCCGATAGGCAATTTTGCCCGCCGTGGTAGTTTTCCCGGAACCATTTACACCGGCAACAAGCATGACATGAGGACCGTCGGCACACCGCCAGTCGAGAGATATTTCATGGGCTTCCATCACTGTTGCCATTTCTTCCTTTAACAGGGCATAGAGGACACCGGGCTCATTAATCCTCTCGGCTTTCGCACGAACACGCATGTCCCTCACGATTCGCATACTGGTCTCAACGCCTACGTCTGCGGAAATTAAACTCTCTTCCAGCGCTTCAAACATTTCCATATTGACATCAGTACCTGTAAAAACGCGCTTTATACCGCCCACGAGGCCGGCCCGTGTCTTGTCCAGTCCTTTTTTCAGGCGCGCGAAAAAACCGTTATCAGACACAATGGAATCCTTTCACTATGTTTGAATGCCCCTTTTATCCCCTACGACTCTGGATTTGCCTATAGGGAACCCAGCCGATATGCCGCGGATTGGTACTGTCCAACAGCGGAATCAGTTCTTCCGGAAATCGTGATTACGCCGTCCACACCTAAAGAGGCCTGGCCCGTAAGCGCGTGGAAGGAACCATTGTCCTGCATCCCAGCGTCACCCCACTGAGAATATAGTATCTGGTCGGTTACTGTTCCCTTCCCTCGAATCTGTATGCCGGTGTTAATTTGTGCGACATAATGCCATTCACCGTTATACATCCAGACAAGGCCCGCGCCGATGAACTGTTCCGTACTGCCATGTCGTTCATACAAGGCATATAGTCCTTCATTAAAGGAAGTCATAGCCTCGGATTCAAGGCGTGCCGCCTCCGCATCGGAAAGGGTGGGAAAGCGTTTTTGAAGACGCCCCTGATATTCATCATACATTTGCCGACTGTCCCCCTCCCAAAAGAGAATAGAGTCAGCGCCCTGAGAAACCTCATCGTAAAGAGGTCCCGGTTTTGTCAATGAAGTGTAAATGTTGTCGACATTCAGACCCAGCCATAATACAACCAACAGGCCCAGCAGTGCGACGGCTTTGGCCAAAAAAGATACTTTTGATGTGCCCTCAACATCGGCATCGAGAATCTGGTCCGCAGCAATACGCATCAGGCGCTGGTCGCGCAGATTGTTCCCGCAGGTCTTGCAAATCAAGGTGCCTTCGGGGTTTGCAGAACCGCATTGTGCGCAAACAGCATCGGCCTCAATGCCTTCATGATATTCAGGGTGTTCAAATAGTTCCTTACGCATCCCGTTTACTCTTTACTAAGATGGCTCTTACTATTAAAAAAGGTATATAACAATCAAACATATTATGGCGTATTTTGTTTACAATATCAACCTTTTTTTTCTTCGGTTGTAGGAATTCTAACATATTTATCTTCAATATGTTAGGAAGGTCTTTTTTACAAAATATCGGATAGTACAGGGAATGTCCAAATTTTAAGGCAACACTTATTTTTATTTTATGAGGTTCAAAGGCCAACCTATCAGTTGACTTCAAGGACTATCTTGGGTAACAATGCCAACTATGAATGAGGATAGCCATTTACATTATATGCAGTCCGCCTTGCGTGAGGCTCACGAAGCCTTGGAGCAGCGAGAAGTGCCTGTAGGTTGCGTCATTGTGCATGAGGGGCGTATTATCGGACGGGGTTTCAATCAACGAGAGCATCTGCAGGATCCTACCGCGCATGCGGAGATAATCGCCATCACTGCGGCGGCGGCCACGCTGGGAAGTTGGCGCCTTGAAGATACCCAACTGTACGTAACACTGGAACCGTGCCCCATGTGCGCTGGCGCTATTCTCCTCTCCCGAATTAAAACCGTTTTTTTTGGCGCGTATGACCCGAAAGCGGGTTGTTGCGGCACCTTGATGAATTTGTTACAGGACACAAGATTTAATCATCGTACCGCTGTTTTCGGTGGTATCATGGGAGAGGAATGTGCGGATCTGCTCAGTTCTTTTTTCAAAAACATTCGGAACAATGCGGCCGGCACACGGAATGGCAACAATTTCCAATAAAACAGTAGGAAATACTATTCCCGACAGACCTCTAGAGTTTGGTCTATTACCGGAAGTCGTTTTTATTGCTGGTCGCTTCATCCGTACGTAGCGCTAATTTCTGACATAAGCGTGATTCCACTTCAGGCGTTACATAATGACTGACGCTTCCTCCGAAATGGGCAATCTCTTTTACCTGCCGGGAACTGAGAAACAGATAGGGTTCACTCGGCATAAGGCAGACGGTATCCACTGCAGGATTTAGCTTCTGATTGTTTATGGCCATGGAAAGTTCAAATTCAAAATCTGAAATGACACGCAATCCACGTATTAAAGCCATGGCACTCTGTGAACGGGCATATTCCACCGTTAATCCATAAAACTGGCTCACACGCACGTTGGCGATTTTCTCCGTCATCTTCTCTACCATTTCGACCCGTTCAGCGGGTTCGAATAGGGCGGCTTTCGCTTCATTGCAAGCGACACCTACAATGACTTGATCAAATATTTTTGAGGCACGCTGAATAAGATCAAGATGACCCAGGGTCGGCGGATCAAAACTGCCGGCATACAAAGCAATACGTTCACTCATGCAGGTATTCTCCTTTAATCGCGGCGGCAAGAGCAGCCTCATAAACGGCGCGCGCCGTTGTGTCCCAGGATTCGGCCAACGTACGGCATTCCTCAAATTCAGGAGAAACAGCGGTTTCTTTATCTTCCAAAAAGCCCACTTTGACCGTGACCCTTCCCCAAGGGGTGGCGACATGACGCAGTTCCCGTTTAAGCACCCAACGTCGCTCCTCATGAACCCGTACGCCCAGCGTAGTGGTGTAGGTAAAAATAATTTTTGCCATCTGCCATGCTTTTCCTGGGTCTGTCAGAACAGTCACGTGCTGTGCAGTCCGGCCTTTTTTGACCGATACCGGCGCGACAAGGACGTCACGCGCGCCATCGTGGAGAAGTGCGGGGGTCAGCAAAGCCATCAGTTCCGGATTCATATCATCGACGGTAGTTTCAAGTACGGCAATGGTTTCCGTATCAGGCATTTTGTCCGCCGACTCTCCGATAAAGACGCGCAAGACGTTGGAGCGATCAGGCAAATCACGCGAACCCGCGCCGTAGCCGATGGTATGAACAGTCATTGACGGCATGCTTTCAAAGGCGTCCGCCCATGCTACGGCAAGGGCCGCGCCCGTCGGAGTAACCTGTTCACAAGGAATATCACCCGCACTCCAGGGAATATCCCGGAGCAGTAGCGCGGTAGCGGGAGCAGGCACTGGCATGACACCATGGTCGCAGGCTACTGTGCCTGTGCCTGTCACCAATGGCGAACATAGTACGCGTTCTATGCCTAAACTATACAAGGCGGCGTTGGACAAGACGATATCCATAATGGAATCCAGGGCGCCGACTTCATGAAAATGAATCTTTTCCACGGGCAGTCCATGCACCGAAGCCTCCGCTTGTGCAATTTTTTCAAAAACAGCTATCGAGGACTCCTTGGCCAAATCTGTGACATCCGCCTGCTGTATGATGGCGATAATGTGTTTCAAGTGCCGATGCGGCTGAACGGTATCTGGATCAATAACGACTTGAAATTGTGTTGCCTGTATACCGTGCTTTTCTACCTTGTCCGCGAGGATTTTAACGCCGTCAAGGTTTAAGGACGAAGCAACGGTTTGGAGATACGCTGGTTCGACACCGGCATCAATCAACGCTCCGACGGTCATATCTCCGCTTATGCCGCAGAAACAGTCTAAATAAAGGGTTTTCATGGGATTAAACTCATTTTGTGGCATTTTCCACCATCTTCGTTATGGCGCATGCCGCCACCGCTGCACCGAATCCATTATCGATATTTACTACGGTAAGGCCCGTCGCACAGGAATTGAGCATGGCAAGCAGCGCAGCGATACCGCTAAAACTGGCCCCGTAGCCTACACTGGTCGGCACGGCGATGACGAGTGAAGAAGACAGCCCCGCCACAACACTGGGAAGGGCCCCTTCCATGCCTGCGCAAACAACAGCTACGGTGGCCCCGGAGATGCGCTCGCGCTGTTCTAACAGGCGGTGTATGCCGGCGATGCCGACATCATAAATACGTTCCACCGATACGCCCATGGTCATGCAGGTCACAGCCGCCTCTTCTGCCACTGGTATATCGCTGGTTCCGGCACACACTATGGCAACGTATCGTTTCGAAAATTCAGGTTCCCTGCACATCCAGGTAAACGCCTTTGCCTCTTCATAATAAATGGCATCGTGTATGCGTGTTTTGACTGCAGTAAACGTGTCCTGTGTACACCGTGTACCGAGCACAGTCTCACCCCGATTGGCCATACGTTCGGCTATAAGCGACACCTGTTCCGGGGTCTTGCCCTGGCAGAATATGGTTTCCGGGTGCCCTTTTCTCAGGGAGCGGTGAAAATCAATTTTGGCGAATCCCATGTCATCAAAGGGCATTCCTCGCAACTGCTCCAGCGCCACATTCGGCGCCAGGTGTCCTTCCGCCACTTGGTCCAGCAAGGCTTTCATTTGTTCTTGATTCATGTTGTGCCCGACTCACAAGTAAGTAATAAAAAGATACAAGGAACAAAGGCCAAATTTTTTCTCGTTGAAAGTGTACCACAAACGGCCTTGACGCGACATCTGGTACACAGTTTGTTTATGGGAAGATTCTCATGGCTGCCGGGACGTTTCCTTGTGTGAATGCGGCTCCACTCTGAGGGCATCCAGTTGTTTTAATATCGCCGCATCATCAGGGCTCAGCGTCTTCGCCCGTTCCAAAGCCTTGAAAGCAAGTTCCTTCTCACCTCTTCTATTATATAGCAGTCCCAATTGCACGAGGGCCGGGACATAATCAGGATTTATTCGCAGTGCTTCTTGCGTAGACGCAAAGGCCTGGTCCCACGATTTCGATGAAACGTAGACACGACCAAGACTATAGTGAATATTAAAATCCTCAGGCGTCTTGTGCAACGCCTCCAATAGAACACGTTCAGCCTTTTCAAGGCGTCCGGCAGCCGCCAATGCATTCCCCAAATTATTATAGGCAAGCATAAAAGCCGGGTCCGCCGCTATGGCGCGCTCATAATAAGGAATGGCTTCTTCATATTTGCCCTGAATCTCCAGGCAATATCCTAGATTATTGAGCGCCAGAGAATAGTCAGGCATAATAGACAAGGATCTTTGATAATAGAAAATGGCGCTTTGGTAATCGCCTTTCATGAAAAACATCCGCGCCACATTATAGGGTGCTGCCGGTTCTTTAGAATTCAGGCGTTCTGCCGCTACAAACTGGGCCAGAGCTTCGTCCAATTCACCTTTATCCGCCAGTGCATTTCCCAGATTCATGCGGGCAAGAAAAAAGCGCGGGTTGACTCTGACCGCGTGCCTCAAGTGCTCGATAGCCTCATCCAGATCATGCAACTTGTATAATTCATATCCGAGGTTGTTTCTGATAATCGCGTTGTTCGGATTCTTTTCTAAGCCTCTTTTATAAAACCCGAGCCCAAGTTCTGTCTGACCCATTTCTAAATGAATCCGTCCTAAATTGGCATAGACAATGGAGGAATCCGCGCCCAGTTCCTCTGCGCGCAAGTATTCCTCTTGCGCTTTTTGCGTTTCTCCTTGTGCGGTGAATGCCAATGCACGCCGTAAATGCCACGTTGACTCCGAAGGAGAGTACCCTGTGATGTTACAGTGGGCTGCGTAAATCAGCAGCGACAAAGTTAAAATATTGATACTGAAAAGCGCCAGGCGGCGTTCCTTAATCATGGACACGAGATGAGCCAGTCCGCAGGCGGAAAAAAGAAGCATAATCGGTATCAAGGGGACACGATACCTGCCAGCGACGAAATATATCACGACAGAAAGGCTGTAAAAGACGAAAATAAGAATCAGTAACCAACCGTAAGGCCTTAGATGTCGCATGGTGTTTGGCAACGAAGTTTTGCTGTCCATCGTGAATACAAGAAGCCCAAAAAGGAATAGGCCAAGAACCCAGGGAAACCCGGGCATATAGCCAAGAATGCATGAAAACCGTTTGTCATATTCCATAACCGTATCGTTGGTGATTTCACGGGGACCGAATAATAAGAGGGTTTTCAAGCCCATATTCCGCAAGAACAAAACAGGCTGTTCTGTAATGAAGGAAAATGCCTTCCGATAAAAATACCTGTTCGCCTCGGAAAACTTTATGGAATCGCGGACCTGATTTGCGGCAAGTCCACGGACTATGGAGGGATAATCAAAACAAGACCAGTGTTCGATACCAGCCAGTTCAATAAGTTCGGGGAATCTCGGTTCGACGAGAGACGCATCCGGATGATTACCCACATAAAAATTAATGCCCCCGTAGGAACTGATGAAAACAAAATCGCGGGCCACGCAGTAATTACGGATGAATGCCGGAGTCAGAATACTGACACACCCGACGATAAACAACACAGCCAAGGATGCAACACGCTTTATGGAACCGCCTTTAGCCCGGCATACAAATCCCATCCATCCAAGAATACACGGGGCAATAAGCAATCCGTTGGGGCGAAACAAAGCGAATATGCCAAGCAACAACCCGGCAAGCAGCGCATGCCAACTCCTCCCCGTCTCATACCAATGCAAAAGGGTTACAAACAACAATAGCATCAAAAAAATAGCGATCGAAGGATAGGTCAGTATCCCCTCAAAATAGGGGAAGACCCAATAGACGGCCATGAAAACACCCGATATAAAACCCGCTGTAATCCCGAAGAGACGTTTGCCAATGCCATATAAAAGCAGAGCGTTCAACAGACCTATCAGCATTTGTATAATACGGGGAGCATAATCATTAACTCCGAAAAGAGAATAAATAGTCGCCAAGAACCATGGGTATCCCGGCGGTCGTCCATGCGGAGTGGTGCGTATCTCCGGGTCGGGCATACCGGCGGGTACGGTCCAATCCCCGGTTGCCAGTGAGCGCGCCCAATAGGCATTGTATTCAGGATCATATATGGGGTGGGAAAACTCGGGTTCTTGCGTGATTTCAACAAAATAAATGACACGAAGTGTAATAGCCATCGACAGGATGACCACCGGCATCCACCATGTTCTTTTCTTTCCCGCGTTTTCGCTCACCTTGCTCTCCTGAGGAAATCCATTGGTGTGAGGACAGGAAAAGACCTACTTTGTTCGACGGGCGGATACACGCATCTGCTTTTGCGCCGTATAGGATGCCCGAACCGTGCTAGCCAAACCTCCCCGGGGAGCGCAGGATATTTCCACTGACATGGAACGGGGCACGCAGGCATCAACCAGGTCCTCAAGCATTCGGTTCACAAGATGTTCATACCATATGCCGACATTTCGATAGGAAAGAAGATAATACTTTAATGACCTCAGTTCCAGGCACCATTCACCGGGAACATAGAGTATCTTGACATGGGCAAAATCCGGGAGTCCGGAAAAAGGACAAACCGAAGTGAATTCATCCGTTTCTGTGATAATTTCCATCGCCCGGCCCGAAGGAGTATGCCCATATTCGTATGGAAAGCATTCCAAGCACTTCGCGTCAATGACTTCAGGGCCATTAAACGGCAGAGTCTTATCGCTGGCCACAAAAGAACCCGGGCATATTTTTTTCTTTCCCATATCGTGCTCCCTGTATCTGGTTTTGTTGTTCAAGAATATATGGAGTTGAGGACCATGGTACCATATCCGCAACAACACCCGGGAATACAAAAACGCCGCAACTCAAATCCTGTTGCGGCGTTCCTTAAATGCAATATGGTGCCGGAGAAAGGACTTGAACCTTCATGCCCTTGCGAGCACATGGACCTGAACCATGCGTGTCTGCCAATTCCACCACTCCGGCGATTGACATACAAATTTTAACTGATTTCCTGGACGAAAGTCAATTCGACCCTGTTAGTTCCAGCGATAAAGAACGCAAGCGCCCTGTGACGAAACGCCAGGGCATGGCGGTGTTAGTTCGAACATCTAAGACACGGTTACAAATATCAAATGTGGCCTGCCCCCCTCTTTCCGGCAGTCGAAACCACGCAAACAGGATATGGGTCATATTGTAGCCATAGGTGATTACGTACTTCATATCAGTTACAAGTGTAAAATGATACTGTGTTGCTCTTCATTACGTACGAAACTGGCCTGTAACAAAGAGGCATATTGAACAACTATTTTTTGAATATGCCACGTTAAAAGGCGTCTATACGATAGTGCTGATGTCCGACATGTAATATAGGACTAAAATTTGTTAGAATAGGGAATATCTGTGAATCATGATGTCGGTTTGCGGATATCCCCAAGATAGGATGCAGTAAACAACTTCACCAAAAAAAAGGAGCATTTCATGAAAAGAACAAAGCGTTATGGGTTTATTTTGGTAATGGCCGGGTTGGCGTGCCTTCCCTTTTTCGCCAGAGCACAAGAACCAGCGGCGGCAGCGGATGCAGCCCTTGAGGCAATTGCCATTGAACTTCCCGAGCCATTTTTTGGCGGCACACCAATAGACTATTGGAGCCCTAACCTAGAACCGGAAGATTACAAGGATCGTCCTCCTTTCATGGCCCCGAAAGGTGCTGTCAACGTCGCCGCAAAAAAAACCGTCACCAGCAGTGAACCTCCCGTACATGGTGCGCTCAAGCAACTGACGGACGGAGACAAGCATTATGCACGTACCAGTCTTGTGGAGCTTCCTGATGGTGCGCAGTGGGTACAAATTGATCTGGAAAAGGAAACAGACATTTATGCTGTGGTTGTCTGGCATTTCCATGAAGGCAAAAGAGTCTATTTCGATATTGTGGCCCAAGTTTCCAATGACAAAGAATTTAATGAAGGCGTAACCGCCATATACAACAATGACCACGATAATTCGGCTGGTCTTGGGGTTGGCAAGGACAAAGAGTACATTGAAACCTATCAAGGCCGATTGATGGATGCCAAGGGTGCCAGCGGACGCTATTTGCGTCTGTACAGTAAAGGAAATACTGCGGATGATTTCAACCATTACGTGGAGGTGGAAGTCTACGGAATTCCCAAAGCATCCTGATCGCATTCTTCTCTAGCGTTGCACCTCGGTGCCCGTCTTGAACCGACACTAGGTACTAACTATCTAGGCTAATCATTATTCAAAAGTCGCTGTTGTTCTTCCAAGGACAACAGCGGTTATTTTTTTGACTTTAGACATTAAAAAAATTAAAATACTCAAGGATATAATTTATAGAAATATGTGCCTCAGGTTCTTTTATTAACAAATATTCAATTTCTGCTACAGCAAATGCATGCCGTTGGCTTTGTTTAGTCTGATATCAAAATCATTCTCGAATGTCTTTTCATTTATATTTCTGTGTGAAAGTTCTTCAAACGCATATGGTAATCAAGTAATATATCTAATCCTCAATATGTTCTCTGACAAAATGATTTCATACGATGTCATAAACATAAATATGATAGTTATATTAAAGTCCCAAGTGCGCATGTAAGGAATGGCGAGGATCGATAGGGGTAGGGAAGGCTTGTTGCCAAGCCTC
>JAKLHG010000769.1 GCA_022710255.1 Candidatus Hydrogenedentota bacterium | reverse complement strand
TGCTGTCTTACTTCTCCGTCTTCATTCGCTGGTCAACTACGCCCGACGGTCTCTCTCGATGGCGCGTGGTCCTTCCGAATGGACCCGGAGCATGTCGGGGAAACAGAGCAGTGGTACATGGATGCGGCTGCTTTTACGGACACCATCCAGGCGCCCGGGGCGTGGGAGGCGCAAGGGTTCGGGGAGGCCACGGATAAGCTGAAGCATCATTTCATCGGGAAGGGGTGGTACAAGCGCCGGGTGGAAATCCCGGCGGACTGGGCGGGGCGGCGGGTGTTCCTGTGTATCGGCGGGGTGCACCGGTATGCATCGGTCTGGGTGAACGGGACCGCTTTCGGCGAACATATCGGCTGTCTCTCGCCCTTTGACTATGACATCACGGACTGCGCGCCCCCGGGAACCGAAGCGCTGGTTGTTGTTTGCGTGGATTCGGAACAGCGCTGGGACATAGACACGATGATCGGCGCGTGGGACATCATTGATTATATGGACACCTATTGGGGCGGCATCTGGGGCCATGTCACGCTGGAGGCCCGCAACGCCGCGTATCTCGATGACCTCTACGTGGAGCCTTTCGTGACGCCGGCGCGCTGCCGCGCCTCGGTTGTTGTGAAGGGAACCCCGCCGGAGGAAGCCGCGCTGCGCCTCGAGATTCAGGACCAGGCGGGCGCCGTTGTCGGCTCGGCGGAGGCCGCGCCGGCGGTCTCCTTAAAACCGCTTGAGGTCGAAGCGCCGGAAGTGAAGCTGTGGACGCCGGACACGCCGCACTTGTACCGGGCGCGCCTATCACTGATCCAGGGCAACACCGTCCTCGATGCCGTGGAAACCCGTTTCGGGTTTCGAGAGATTACCATCGCGGGCGTGCGCATACTCCTGAACGGGAAGCCCCTGTTCCTGCGGGGCTATGGTGACGACGCCATCTACCCGGAGACCATGGCGGCGCCGTCGGATGAGGCTGTGTACCGCAGGAAGATTACCATCGCCAAGGAGTACGGATTCAACCACGTGCGTCACCACAGCCATTTCCTGCCGCCGGAATATTATGACGTGTGCGACGAACTGGGCATGCTGGTGTCGCCGGAACTACCCATCGGCTACCAGCAGTTCTACAACAAGGCGCAGGGGCCCGCGCTGGACCTGTACAAGACCGAATGGGCCGCCGCGATCCGCCGGTTCCGCAACCACCCCTCCATCCTGGACTGGTGCATGGGCAACGAGATGTATGAAAGCGTGCCCATCGCGCCGGAGTTGTACTGCATCGCCAAGGAACTCGACGGCACGCGGCCGGTGGTGGACACGGACGGCTTGCCGACGACCGGCTATATCGAGGGCAAGCGGGACCGCGATACGCTCGACCTGTACTTCATGCAGTTCGACGTGTTTAACACCCCGCTCGACAATCCGGACTTGTATCAGTGTCCCGCGCCTGTAAAACCGGTGGTCTCCCATGAGACCGGCAACTACGTCACCTTCCCGCGCCTGGACCAGATTGACTTGTTCCAGCACAATTTCATCCCCTTCTGGTTTATCGAGACCCGCGACACGGTGGAACACATGGGCTTGATGGAGGAAGTGCCGCGCTGGGCGGAGAATACGGAGCGCCTGTACACCCTGCTGCGCAAGCTGGACCGAGCCGACCCCGCTTTCCGCTCCTGAGGTTGAAGCAACGCTGAAACGCCGCTGAAGCAGCGCGGGATCCGCGCCAAACTCGCCGGGAA
>JAKLHG010000768.1 GCA_022710255.1 Candidatus Hydrogenedentota bacterium | reverse complement strand
CGCCGTGTAGAAACTATTTACTTTTTCCTGAACCGCCGTTCGTCGGGTCGTATCGACATCGCATACGGCAAGCACCTGGCATCTTTTGTGGTTCAGAAAGGCATCCAGCAGGTAACTGCCCTGCTTGCCCGTGCCGATGAAGCCCAGGGTAATGCGATCATTGGGTCTGGTATCGGCGCCCCATAGGCGCGACGGCAGTACGAAGGGGGCGGCCGAAATCAGGGACAACTGTTTCAGAAATGAACGGCGACTGGTCATCTTGGGAATTTCCTTCAATTTTGTTAACGTATGCCTTGCGGTTATAGCGCTGCAAGTTGGAAAACTCACTATTTTTGTTTACCACACCAAATATCATACCAGCTTTGTTCCCCCCCGGAGAAGGAACCCGGCAATCCGCCCCCTGCACCTGGGAGAGCCCCGTTTCTCTTCCCGATCATGGCAGCGGGGACTCAAAGATAACCCAGAGCCTCCAAAGATTGAATATCCTCGTGATTGAGAAGGTCTGAATCGGTCTTTTGGATATCAAGTTGAGCGCTGGTGCGCTCATCCGCCGCGCGTGCGGCATCCAGCAGTTGTCGCCCCTTTGCCGCACTCGCGGGGTCCCGGTCCGCCAGGGAATTGCGTTCTTCGGGGTCCTCCGCGAGATTAAACAGCAGTTCGTGTCCGGAAAGGACGCCGCGTACATATTTCATCCCCTCAAAAACAACGCTTTCCAAGGGTTCATGAAAAATGGGGGCCCCGCTGAAGACAGGCTGCTCAACAGCGGACCCGGCCGGGTTCTTGAGCAAGGCTGTAAACGGCGGCAACATGCTTTCCGGATTCGCCGCCGGCGCTGCGCAAAGTTCGAGCAGGGTGGGCGCAATAGCCTGCGTGGAAACGGTGGCCTCCACCCGCGCTTGCGCGGGTGTTCCGGGCAATTTTATTAGCATAGGGACGTGTATCAACTCGTTATACAGGGTGTGTCCGTGTTCAAAGCGTCCGTGCTCCCACAGTTCTTCGCCATGGTCGGACGTAAACAGAACGAGTGTGTCCTCGTACAGGTTTAACTGCTTAAGGGCTTCAAAGACACGTCCCACCTGGGTGTCCACATACGCGACCTCCCCGTCATACAGGGCATGTATCCAGGCCCGCTCTTCGGCAGTTCTGGCGGTACTTCCCATACGTCCCGCCCGCGTCTCCATAAAACGGTCTCCCCGTTCCCTCACTTCGGGATTCTGCGGCTGAAATTCTTTGGGCGGCATGTAAGGCATGTGCGGGTCAAAGTAGTGCAGCCACAAAAAGAAATCCCGGTCGGCATTGTTCTTAAGCCATTGGATGGCAACATCCGTCAGGCCGGACGCGTCCGGCTTCCGGTCGCCGCACAGTTTCACCAGATTGTGGGTTAGACCGACCTCAAAATTCCGGAGTTGGACGGAAGGTTGTGGAAACCAGTGATATTCCGTAAACCCGCGGTCCAGTCTGCTTCGGGGCGTCAGCAGGCCATTGAAACCGACCGCAGCTGTGTGGTAGCCGGCTTTTTTCATGGCCTCCGCCAGCGTCGGCACGTTGCCCGGCAAGGCGCTTTTGCCGTCCGTAAGGGTGTGTACCCGTGGTGAAAGGCCCGTAAGAATGGAGGTCACCGACGGATAGGTCCAGGGGGCGCTGCTATAGGCATTGGCAAAAAGGGAGCACTCCCGGGCAAATTGGTCCAGTTTGGGGGTGTACCCGACATCCGGGTTATA
>JAKLHG010000767.1 GCA_022710255.1 Candidatus Hydrogenedentota bacterium | reverse complement strand
CATGCCCCGGAGTGAGCTTTCGTCAGGGACCAATGACAAGAAGGCCCGCGAACAGGCGGAAGCCGCCTGCGAACTGACGCACATGACGGACCGTATGCACGATCCCATCGACACCTACAGCAAGGGCATGCGCCAGCGCATCAAGATTGCCCAGGCCCTGACGACCGCCCCCGACCTGCTGTTTCTCGACGAACCCATGAACGGCCTCGACCCCAAGGGCCGTGATGAAATGTACCTGCTCATCCAGACACTTGCTGACTGCGGCATCGCCGTGGTTGTCTCCAGTCATATCCTCTATGAAATCGAACGCATTACCGACAGCGTCGTGCTGATGTACCGGGGCGCGCTGCTGGCGCAGGGCCGGGTGCGCGACATTCGAGACCTTATCGACCGCCACCCCCACGCCATCCGTGTCGAAACCAGCGAACCCCGGACCGTTTCCAGGGCGTTTCTGGACCTTCCGCAGGTGACCAAGATCGAATTTGAAGAGAATGCCCTCGTGGTGCGCACCCGCGACCCGAACCCGTGTTACGCGTTGCTCAATGAAATGGCGCGCGCGGGGTCCGCGCCCATCGAAGGCATTACCTGTTCTGACGATAATCTCCAATCGGGATTTGAATACCTAACCCGGTAGCGCCCGTGCAGGGTGATGGACATGCGCATGACTATGAATGATACGCTACATGAAACCGCCGTGAACGGCCCGGACGGGCACGGCGCCCCTGTGCCGGGCGCGGAGCCCGCTGCGGACCCGGATCTCCCGCGCGAAATGACCATGCCCCCCTGGCTGGAGCGGCAGCACCGCCCGCCGTATCGCGGGTATTGGGCCGCCATGGGCGCTTCCTGCGGTCATGCGCTGCAGACCCTGCTGCGCCGCCGCCGCCTGGCCCTGGCCGCGCTGGTCGCGTTCCTGCCCGTGCTGATCCCCATTGCCCTGTCGTTTCTGTCCAGTTCGGATTTCGCCGAGTCGGGCAACAATGTCTTTGTCCGCCTCGCGGAGGAACTTTACGTCAACGTGTTCACCCCGCTGATGGCCCTGTTCTTCGCGGGCATGCTTATTGCCGAAGACATTGAAATGCGCACGATGACCTATATCCTCACCCGACCCACCCCGAGGTCGGCCTGGGTGCTCGGCAGGTTTACGGCCTTTTTCTTCGTGGCCGCCGCCATTATGGTCTGTTCGTGCTCCCTGGCCTTCGCCGCCTCCACCACCCATGCGGATCTTTCCCTGACCAGCGCGACGGACCTCAAACTGCTCCTGCACTACCTGGGCGTCATCCTGATGGCGTTGCTTGCCTACGGCGGGTTCGCGGTCTTTTTGGGCGCCTATACCAAGCGGCCCATCGTCTACGGCGTCATCCTCCTTTATGGCTGGCAGTATGTCGCCACCATCGTTCCCGGGCTCGTCGACTTTTTTACCATCAAAAAATACACTGACGCGCTCCTGCCGATCATGGCCACCCAGCGCCATGTGGCGGAAATACAAACCGCCCTCGGCACCTTTCAGCGCGAAGTCTTCCTGGTGGGCGCAGGCAAGGCCCTCGTCGTCTTGTTCCTGATTACGGCTGTTACCCTGGGCGCCACGGTGGTCGCCGTCTCCCGCCGCGAATACGCCGCCGACCGTGCCGCGGGCGGATAAGCCGTGGTCCCAAATCCGCACGTAAGAACCGAGTTGTTGGCGTAAAGCCAATAAGGACAAGGAACGTAGAAGCGGCATCCTGCC
>JAKLHG010000766.1 GCA_022710255.1 Candidatus Hydrogenedentota bacterium | reverse complement strand
AGTGCCTGGTTCAGTTCGACTTGTTCCACAGAGACGGTTTTGGGCAAAGATGCGTTCGTGCTTCCATCGGTAACATAGGGGCCATATCTCCCTTCATACAATTCAATGGCAGGAGCATCTTCCGTCTTCTCGCGAAGGGTTCGTAACAATTTTTTGGCACCCCGCTTGGGTTTGGGCTGTGCAAGCATTGCCAGTGCTTCTTCCAGCGTGATCTTGAATATCAAGGCACCGTCCAGGCTCCTAAAATCACCGTCATGAACGACATAGGGACCAAAACGTCCAACGCTTACCGCAACAGGGTTGTTCGTCTCGGGGTGTTTCCCCAATATCCGCGGCAAACTGAGCAATTGCAGCGCTTTTTCAAGCGAGACATCCTCGGGTTTCATGCCCCGGGGCAGGCCGATGCGTTTCGGTTTATTTTCTTCCTCTTCACCGCCGAGCTGTACATAAGGCCCATAAGGTCCTTCCAGCAGAAATACTTTCTTGCCGGTTTGCGGACATATGCCCAGGCCTTCTTTTTGCTGGGCCTTGTTGTTGAACATCTCTTCCGCCTTGGTCACGGTCAATTCATCATAATAAAGTTTTTCGGGAATAGAGGCGACTTCCCCATTTTCCCCGGAACCACGCTGAAGAAAGGGAACCGTTTTGCCCAGACGCACCACAATGCTGCGTCCTGATGTATCCTTTCCCACCGGAATCACAGGAAAATCAATGGTTTCCATGGATTGGTCCACGCGCGGTTTCAGTCCCTCCTCATTCTTTTCTTTTCCGCCATAATAGAAGCTGCGAAGGAAAGACAGCCAATCCTGCTGCCCTTCCGCGATGGCGTCAAGAATATCTTCCATGTTCGCGGTAAACCCAAGGTCCACATATTCAGAAAAATGCTCGCGCAGGAGGAAGGTTACGGCAATTCCCAGATAGGTTGGCGCCAATGCGGTGCCAACGCGTTCCACATAGCCGCGCTGTTGAATGACCGCCACGGTCGGTGCATACGTGGAAGGCCTTCCTATCCCCTCTTCTTCCAGTCTGCGCACCAGGGAGGCTTCCGTATAGCGGGCAGGCGCCTGGGTCTCATGCGGTACAGGCTCAAAGCGATTCAGTTGGATATCCGCCTCCGTGTTTGCGGCAATGGCCATACCCGGGGTAATTCGCGGCAGCTCCCCCTCTTTCTGGCGGTCATTCATGACGCGTAAAAAGCCGGGAAATACCACGAGGGCGCCCGACGCCCGAAGCAGGCCTGTCTGCGTTGCACCCCTGGCCTCGATATCCACCGTTGTACGCATGACTTTGGCATCCGCCATCTGGGAAGCGACGGCCCGATTCCAAATGATGCGATAAAGGCGGATCTCGTCCTTGTTCAAGAATGCCGCAACGTCGTCCGGTGTTAAATGGATATGCGTGGGCCGGATCGCTTCGTGCGCCTCCTGGGCCATCTTTGACTTGGTCGTATATTGACGGCGCGCATGGTAGGCTTCGCCATACACACGGCGGATGTACGCGCCTGCATCCTGCAGCGCTTTCTCGCTTAAGACAACCGAGTCCGTTCGCATGTAGGTGATAAGGCCTTCGCGACCACCTTCTCCCATGTCCACGCCTTCATATAGTCTTTGGGCCAACTGCATAGTTTTCCGGGGGGAAAATCCGAGCAGACTGCTGGCGGCCTGTTGCAGTGTGGAAGTGATAAAAGGTGGATAGGGGCGCTGGGTCGTTTCTTTCTCTTCCAC
>JAKLHG010000765.1 GCA_022710255.1 Candidatus Hydrogenedentota bacterium | reverse complement strand
GTATGCATCGTATTGCTTCCTGTATTCATTTTCGGCTTATACAATCCGGGCTCCGGCCCATTGCGCCGCCAGGGCAATGGCGGCAACGAGGCTGTTCTCCCGGGCCCTTCCCGTGCCCGCGATATCGTAGGCCGTACCGTGGTCCGGCGAAGTGCGGATGAAGGGGAGCCCCAGGGTTACATGAACCCCTTCGTCCATGGCGACCAGTTTGAAAGGGATATGGCCCTGGTCATGATACATCGCCACCACCAGGTCGAATTCTCCCCCGCACATCCGGTTGAACACCGTGTCGGGCGCAAAGGGACCGGCGCAGTCTATGCCGCGTGACCGGGCAAGAACAGCAGCCGGCGCAATCTCCTCGATTTCTTCCCGGCCGAAGGCGCCGTTCTCGCCCGCGTGGGGGTTGAGCCCGGAAACGGCAAGTCGCGGCGCGGCAAAACCCAACCGGCGCAGGGTATGGTAGCCCGCCTCAATGGCGTGCAGTATCCGGTCCTTTCGCACCGCCGCAACGGCATCGCGCATGGAAAGATGGGCGGTGATATGGACAATGCGCAGGCGTTCATGAAACAGGCTCATATGGCACTGTTCCACGCCGGTTATCGCCTGCAGCATCGGGGTGTGCCCGGCATGGGGGCAGCCGGACCGGAGCAGGCCCTCCTTGCTGACCGGACAAGTGACCAGCGCCTGGAGGCGTCCCGCAAGCGCCAGCCGCGCCGCGCTTTCAATCCACACGGCGGCGCAATGGGAAGTTTCCGGGTCAATAGACCCCGGCCGCAGCGGTGGGGAGGCGCAACCCGCCTGAAAAACCGGAACGGCGTGGCTGCCCGGGTCCACATCATCCAGGCCGCTGATTTCATAGAGGGGCGGCATGCCCGGCCGGCCTTCACCGGCTTGTTCCAGTACTGTTTTATCGCCAAATATCACCGGATGGCAATAGGGGTCCAAGGCATGCCCGGACAAGGCTTTGGCCAGTATTTCCGGTCCAATGCCGTTCGGGTCACCCATGGTAATGGCTACCAAAGGTTTGGAAACTGTGCTCATTTCTTCAGAAAGCATGGGAAAGAACCCTGGTTGATGACGCTGGCAATTATACGGGTGGCGTACTTTACTTTCAGTGTACAGGGTACTGGTCTATGGGTCAAGTTTTTAGAACCTGCGCCAATTAGCCGGCTTTTGTGTTTTGGCTGTATAAAAATTGCAGGGCCGGGTTACGGTACGGTCGTATTTTGCACAGGTAGTGCGGGTATGGACCTTGCTTCTATTGGCATGATTTGTGCTGCCTAAAAGACAGCAGGGCTTCAAAAATGAAGCAGCAACCATAGTAGTCAGGTCAATTGAAACAACAAAAACGAAAGGAACCTGTGATGAAAACTACAATGTATATGATGATGACAGTTTTGGTTTTAATGGCGGCCGGTACGCTCTCCGCCCAGACTACTGCGGAACCGCAGCCGGCAGCCCGGCCTCTTGCCGGCCAGGGCCGGGGAGCAGGGTGTCCCAACTTTGTGGATGCCGATAAAGACGGTATCAATGACAACTTCGCCGATGCCGACAACGATGGCATTTGTGATTATCGGCGGGAGTGCCCTCGTTTTGGGCGCGGTGCGCGCCGCATGGGCTACGGAAATGGCTCCGGCGCGGGCAGAGGTTACGGACGGCGTAATGTTATAGACGCCGATGGTGACGGCGCCCCGGATAACCTTGTCGATTCCGATGGCGATGGTATTG
>JAKLHG010000764.1 GCA_022710255.1 Candidatus Hydrogenedentota bacterium | reverse complement strand
CGGTTCCGGCATCGCTTCCGGGGCGTACAGGGCATGATAGGGTTCCGGGCAGATATAAGGACCATGGGGCTTGATATAATTCAGGCTAAAAAACCACGGGGTTCCTTCCTGGCGGGAAAGGTATTCCACCGTTTTCATGGTGACAAAACGCGCCTCGCTATGTTCCGCACTGTAGCGGGCCGGGTAGTATAACGGCAGATGGGTTCCCCGACCTTCCGGAGGCACACACGGGGCGTACATGGTTTCGCGATTGCACATTTCCCGGGGATATCCTTGCGTTTCCAGCCAGGCATACCATTCGGGACTGTCATAATCATGCTGCAACACCACCTCATACCCCGGCAGGAAATAGTCATAGCACAAAGAGGCGCGATGGGGATGCCCTTCAGGCAACATGTTCGGGTCGCAGGCATAATCATTATACCCGGCGATGGCGGCCGTATAGCCATGCCTGCGCAGGTGCATGGCCAGGTTGTCCTCCGCCTCGGCCAGAGGCGTCATATTGTCCAGGACCCCGGTCGAACACAGGTAACGTCCCGTGTGTAGCGACATCCGGCTCGGCGCACAGGGAGAACCCTGGCAAAAAGCGTTGCGCATCAGAACGCCCTCACGGGCGAGCATGTCCAGATTCGGCGTTTGTATCAAGGTATTTCCGGAAATGCCCAGGCAATCCGGACGGAACTCATCCGTGGTTATCCATAATACGTTTTTAGGGTCCGCTTGCTTCATAGACTATCAGCCTTCGCCCGCAGGGATATTTAAAAGTTTTTGTGAGTTTAACAGAACGCTTGAAATCACACCAAAAAAACGCCTTCGACCGCGCAGTGGACTGGAAACGGTTGGGGGATGATTGAAACAGGCAAATCGGGTACAATGAGATGAACCCGAAGGTAGTAAAAGCGATTACGGCAGGAGATGTCCACACCATGAACCCCGAAGCGAAAGAAATCACCAGCGGCGTAGTGCTATGTGATGATCAGGGCGCGTTGAACCCGGAGGCGGTCGGGTGGTCACGCAAGCCGATGCATGCCTGCAATCTGCGTGACCGCTTTCCGCGCAAGAAGAAATGGGATTATTGGTGCATCACCGGGGAACGGTTTCTCTTCTCAGCTACCATCGCTCACGTAGACTATCTCGCCCTGGGCGGCATGTATTTCCTCGAATATGAGACGGGGCGCTTCATCGAGAGAGGCGGCGTCAAACTCTTTCCGCGCCGTCCGGAAATGGGGGATACGGTTGAACAAACAATAGAATTTCACCAATACGGAACGCATCTTTGTTTCGAGCAGACGGGCAACCGGCTGCATATGTCCGTGAGTACGGGCGGCCGCCTGCGAAAACCCTTCAACGCGAATCTTCAAATCGAGCGCCCCGTTGAAAAGGAAAGTCTCAATGTCGTTATTCCCTGGAACCGGAACACCTTCCAGTTTACTTCCAAGCAGCAGTGCCTGCCTGCGGAGGGCCGTATTTCCTGGGGAGAGGAAGCATTCGTTTTTGCGCCGGATACCGCTTTCGCCTGCCTGGATTTCGGCCGGGGTATATGGCCCTACCGCACCACTTGGAACTGGGCCTCCTTCTCCGGGCGCAGCGGTGGCAATGAAATCGGCATCAACATGGGGGCGAAGTGGACCGACGGCACGGGAATGAATGAAAACGGTATCCTGTACAATGGACGCCTCCACAAGATTCATGAAGACATTCTTTTTGAATACGATGACCGGGATTTTATG
>JAKLHG010000763.1 GCA_022710255.1 Candidatus Hydrogenedentota bacterium | reverse complement strand
CGTGATTAACGGCGTGGAATTGTACGATCGCGCGAAGCAATAGCCGCTTTCGGCAGGGCACGCAGGCCCCCGCGAGGGTTGGTTCGTTTCCCGCGCATGGCATGCGTAAACGCTTCCCAGGCGGGCGTCAAGCGTGTTTCATTTCCCCCTCACTAAAAGCGCTTCAACGGTGGAAGGCCTTTTCACAATGACTGACTTTGTAGTGGACAACCAGATACTCGACTTGGAAGAACGGCTGCCCAGGGCTGATTTGGAAGCCCTGCAGGTGAAACGCCTGCGCGAGACGGTTGCGCGCGCGATGGGGGTACCTTTTTACAAGGCTATTTTCAAGCGTGACGGGATCACCCCGGACAGCATCAACTCCCTTGACGATTTGAAACGCCTGCCTTTCACCACCAAGGCGGACATGCGGGACAATTACCCCCTGGGCCTGTGCCCGGTACCCCGCTCGGAACTGGCGCGCATTCACGGTTCGTCGGGCACCACGGGCAAACCCACCTTTGTGGGATACACCCGGGGCGATCTGAAAATGTGGTCGCGCCTGTGCGCCCGCTTCCTTTACGCGGGCGGCCTGCGCGCGTGCCATACCGTGCAGGTTTCCTTTGGATACGGTCTGTTTACCGGCGGTTTCGGCCTTCACTACGGCATAGAAGAGATTGGCGCGGCGATCGTACCGGCATCCTCGGGCAACACGTCGCGGCAGATTACGTTAATCCGGGACCTGCAGCCGGACGCGCTCATTTCCACGCCCAGTTACGCCTTGAACATTGCCGAGGTGGCCCGGTCCATGGACATCGACCCGCGCACCCTTTCGCTCCGCTTCGCCCATTTCGGCGGCGAGATGTGGACGGAAGAAATGCGCCGGCAAATTGAAGCGGAAATGGACCTGTTCGCTTTCAACAACTATGGGCTGTCGGAAATCATCGGCCCGGGCGTCAGCGGCGAATGCGCCGCCCGCGCCGGCATGCACATCCAGGAAGACCATTTTCTGGTGGAATGCCTCAATCCTGAAACTCTGGAACCAGTCCAGGACTACGAGTACGGGGAACTGGTGATTACGGCGCTGACGCGCGAGGCCATGCCCATGCTCCGGTACCGCACCCGGGACATCGCCTCCATCGATATCTGCCCCTGCGTCTGCGGCAGGACGACCAAGCGGATGTCGCGCGTGGTAGGGCGCTCCGACGACATGCTGATTATCCGGGGTGTCAATGTGTTTCCTTCCCAAATCGAAGAGGCGCTGTTCAAGGTGGACGGCACCTCCCCCCACTATCTGATTGAGGTGGCGCGGCCCGGTACCCTGGACCAGGTGACCGTTAAAGTAGAAGTGCGCCCGGAATTCTTCTCGGACAAGATGAGCGACATGCAGAGTCTTCGTGAACGGCTGGACCGGAGCATTCAGGCAGTGGCTGGCATTCACGCGCAGGTGGAGCTCGTGGCGCCGCAAACGCTGGAACGGTCCATGGGCAAGGCGGTGCGCGTCATTGACCATCGCGGTAAACTGGGGTAAGCCCGTTTTATTCGTGGCGCAGCGCCTCGACGGGATCCATGTTGGCCGCCCGCAACGCGGGGTATATGCCGAATACAATGCCCACAAAGCCGGAGATGGAGAACGCAAGCAGGGGCGCCCAGGGCGTGACGATAGTAATCATGTTCGCAACACGGCTTATGATGAGGGGAATCATCACGCCGATGACCACGCCGATAAGCCCGCCGGTACCGGAGAGGATGACGGTTTCTATCAGGAACTGGAC
>JAKLHG010000762.1 GCA_022710255.1 Candidatus Hydrogenedentota bacterium | reverse complement strand
ATTTTCGACCTGCTCGTCCGCATGTTCCAGTTTCGCGAAATTGTGGAACGGGAATATGAGAACCAGTTATCTTCGGAAGTTAGAGCGATATGCCAGGCCTATGCCGACGGGTTCAATCATTACGCCGCAACCCATCCTGAACGCGTTCCGGAAGGGCTGTTGCCTTGTACGCCTGTGGACATCGTTACCGGCTTTGTCATGCGTACCCCTTTCTTTTTCGGCATGGAGCGGGAAATCCGAAAACTCATGGGACCCCGCCGTGCGCAAGAAATATCCACGCCTGCCGCCCACAGTGGCGGCTCTTTTTCCGACAGTCGGCCAATTGGCTCGAATACCTTTGCTGTATCTCCCCGCAAGACGCCGGACGGTAAAACCCACCTTGCTGTTAATTCACATCAGCCTTTCGACGGTCCTGTGGCGTGGTATGAGGTTCATTTGAAAAATGAGCAGGGACTTGATATTACCGGGGGCACCTTTCCCGGCGCTCCTGTGGTGCTTCATGGCCATAATAAGGATCTGGGCTGGGCCCATACGGTGAATTTGCCGGACCTTTGCGATATCTACGTATTGGAAATGCATCCTGACGATCCGAACAAATACCTGTTTGACGGGGAATACCATGAACTTGAACGCCATGAGGCCGTCATCAGCATGAAATTATGGGGTAATTTGCGCATACCACTCCGACGGGAAGTGCTTAAGTCCGTGCACGGCCCTGTCATCCGCCGCCCGCACGGGGTGTACGCGGTGCGTTTTGCGGGATACGGGGATATCCGGCAGGTGGAACAATGGTTCCGCATGGGAAAGTCACAGACAATCGAAGAATTTGAAGCCGCTTTGCGGATGCGCTCCATCCCGTCGTTCAATGTAGGTTATGCCGACAGCAACGGCAATATCTGGTATCTGTATAACGCCCTGATCCCTATACGCGACCATCGCTATGATTGGCGAGCCTACCTGCCGGGCACTACCTCAGAAACACTGTGGACGGAGTACCTGCCGTTTGATGCCTTGCCGCAGGTCAAGAATCCAACCGCAGGCTATATTCAGAACTGCAATTCTACGCCTTTCTTAACCACAAGTGGCCCGGATAACCCGACGCCGGAGGCCTATCCGGCAAGTATGGGAATTGAAGGTCCCGAGGTAATGACAAACCGCGCCCTGCGCGCCAACGAACTGTTCGGCGCTGATGACAGTATCACAGAGGAGGAGTTTTACGCTTACAAGCATGACTGGTGCTACTCTGCCAAGTCCAGGGCCACCAAACTTCGGGATGAAATTCTTGCTTCCGTTGAAGATGAAGACCCCATTGTTCAGGAGGCCCTGAACGTATTGCGCGGATGGGATCTCAAGGCCGACCCGGAAAACACCGGAACCGCCGTTGCAGTCTTAAGTATGGAGCCCGTTATTCGCGCGGAGATGTTTGGTAATCCCGTTCCGGACCCCATGAAAATTTTCAAGGAACGTGCCCGCCAGTTGCATCAGGCCTATGGGCGTATCGATGTGCCTTGGAAACAAGTCAACCGTCTGGTTCGGGGGGATCTGCAATTGGGCGTGGGAGGGGGACCTGACCTGTTGCGTTGTATCTATGGCGATTGGAATGGCCAGTACCTGAGCGCCATCGCCGGAGATTGCTATGTACTTCTGGTCACCTGGGATGCGAATGGCGAGGTCCATTCGCGCAGTATCCATCAATACGGTGCCGCCACGGAAAATAGCGACCACCCCCATTATGACGACCAGGCACGGCTTTTTG
>JAKLHG010000761.1 GCA_022710255.1 Candidatus Hydrogenedentota bacterium | reverse complement strand
AACCAGCACCATGCGGCAACCGCGCTTCCAGGCCAGGTACTTGGCCGTATCGCAACTGGAACCGCCGCCGATGGCCACGACGACATCGCAAGGCGGCAGCGCGGTTTCCAGTCCTTGCACTGTCCCGAGGTCCATGTCCGTTACAAAATGGATGTGTTCAGGCTGCCAGTCGTAGTGCCCGCGGAATAAGTCCCATGGGATTTCCATGGTGACCGCCAGCACATGTCCGGGCAGGGACCGCAGTTCCCGGGCCGCATGAGGGCCCGATTTTATCAGGGGAGCCTTGTAAATCATTGAATGAAGTCTCCGGTATTTTAAGAAAGAGGACAAACAGGC
Organism: Candidatus Hydrogenedentota bacterium; assembly: GCA_022710255.1. GTDB lineage: Bacteria > Hydrogenedentota > Hydrogenedentia > Hydrogenedentales > CAITNO01 > JAAYBJ01. The sequence goes on along the minus strand of JAKLHG010000761.1, from coordinate 1,438 downwards.
GTTGCCGCCGGTACAGAATCAACACAACTCATAGGGTTTGAAATACATCTCAGTGTTGTCCGCGTATCCGGTTAGAGCCGTATATTCTTGAATTGCGGCAGGTAGGCCCTGTTCTTGTTGAACATGGCTTGTACCATGTTTTTGATTTCCGCCAATGACAGAACCGCCGCCGTTAACGGGTCGTAGGCAATCGCCTGGAAGACGAGCCTCGCATCCCCGGTCAGCGCCGCCTCCACCGCCATTTCTTCCACCGCCACACTGAGGGTATTCAAGGCCGCGCACTGGGGCGGCAGGGCGCCCACGTGCATGGGATTGAACCCTCGCCGGTTCGCCAGTACAGGCACTTCCACACAGGCCTGGCCGGGCAGGTTGGTGATAAGTCCCGTGTTCGGTACGTTGCCGTTGAACTCGAATGGCTCGCCACCCGCATAGGCGTTGATGATGTAGGCGGCATATTCATGCCCCCGTGCCAGGTCCAGCGGCGCCCCTTCGGCAAACCATTGCTTCACTTCCTTTTTCCAGGTTTTGGCGATGCGCTGGTATTCCCCGAGAATATAGGCATAGGCGCCGGGGTTCCAGTTGGTGCCGTGGGTGCAGTATGTTTCAATCAGGTCGGGCCGTTTGCGGAACCACCAGTTGTATTCGCTGTTGTGCCCGCTGGACTCGGTCACATAGTAGTCCAGGTGCAGGAACATTTCATTGCGCACGGGCTCGGCGTTGTAGATGTTTTTCTTTGCCACGGCCTTGCGAATGAGCGGGTAGGCGTCTTTGCCCTTCCACGTGTATTCCAGGTACCAGGCCTGGTGATTGATACCCGCGCACACATAATCCACCTCGTCCATGGGCGCGCCGATCCATTCCGCGAGCATGCCTGCCGTGCCCTGCACGCTGTGACAGAGCCCGGTCACTTGGATGGAGGAGTTGCGCTGCATGGCGCGGCATAGCATGGCCATGGGGTTGGTGTAATTGAGCAGGATTGCGTCCGGGCAGTATTCCTCCATGTCCCGGCAGATATCAAGCATGGTGGGGATGGTGCGCAGCGCCCGGAAAATGCCGCTGGGGCCGCGGGTATCCCCGATGTTGATATCCACCCCGTATTTCTTGGGAATCTCGATGTCGTGGCGCCAGATATCCACGCCGCCGCAGAGAATGGTGCAGCAGACGGCGTCGGCGCCCTTCAATACCTCCCGGCGGTCCAGGCTTGCGGTGACTTTTGCCGGATAGTTGCCCCGTTCAATGATGGATGCCACCGCGCGTCTGGCAAAATCAAGCCTTTCCTTGTTGATATCCACCAGGGCGATTTCGGTATCCTGCAACAGGGGAAAGGTAAGCAAGTCGCGAACCAGGCCGCGGGTAAAACCCAGACTGCCCGCTCCGATAAATACTACTTTGGCCATAAATGCTGTCCTTATGTAAGTGGGTCAAACGGAACGCTCCC
>JAKLHG010000760.1 GCA_022710255.1 Candidatus Hydrogenedentota bacterium | reverse complement strand
GACGGATCAAGAACCCGTACTGAAGTCGGTAAGCGAGGGCGCCTCTTTCATGCAGCTCAAGGCAAAGGGTGGTGTTCGTTTTGTGAGCATGATCAAGGATTTCGACGATATTGTCCGGAGATTGGCAGCGTAAACAGAAACCGGCTTATTATTACATCGGCAAGCCAATATCGAAAACATCATACCGGAAGCAGGCGGCTGCGTACGGCATATAATGCGGGAAAGACAACGTAGTAAAGTGTCATGCCGGGCCCCGTGGACTGTGTCGTAATATCCACTTTACGTTTAAGGTCATTCTGAGTCCTTCGCTTCGCTCAAGGATAAACTCCGCGAAGAATCTAATGATTGCAATATGTTGAAAGGAATAGATTCTTCAGCTAACGCCTCAGACATTGTGGCACAGCCTCCCCGACCCGGCATCCATTATAGAGACTAAAGTCCTGGAAAGGGATTCCGTCTTGCGACGGCATGACGGGTTTTAATCTATTCGATTGCCGAAGTAATTAGACAAAATTATCGGAGTGCAGACAATGAAACCCCTGCGACTTAAACAACTGAACTTCCTTTGGGCGTTTTTGCTGTCCCTTTTCCTCATTCTGTCAGGCATGTCCAGGCCGGTTGCCGGTGCATCGCTTGAGACATCTCCTGCATCATGGAAATATGCCGTTATCAGCGACACGCAGGACAACAACAAGGAAAAACCCGACAAAACCTGCATCAATGACCGGGTTGTACAGGCGATCAGCGAAGATATTGTCCGGGAGAAGCCTGACTTCGTCATTGTGACGGGGGATCTCGTCAACGGATGGTTTCGCAACGGCGGCACCGATTACGCCACCCAGTATGCCAACTGGAGAAAGGCCATGGCGCCGGTTTACCAAGGCGAGATCAGGGTTTACCCGATCCGCGGCAACCATGACAGCGGCCCGGAGCGCCTGGCCTTGCCTCCCCTCCCGGCGCATCTTGAGCCGCCTGCCGACACGATCGAGGTCCTGAAAAAAGCCTTTCAAACCGCCTTTATAGAACCCTATATTCCAAAGAACGGCCCCGCCGGTGAAGAAGGTCTCACCTATAGCTTCGTTCATAAAAATGCGTTCCTCGTCGGCCTCGATCAGTACACCGTCGGCCAGCACAAAGTCAATCAGGCCTGGCTCGACCGGACACTGGCGGAAAATAGAAGTTCCCATATTTTTGTCTTCGGCCACGAACCGGCTTTTGAAACAGGGCATCCGGACAATCTGGCCTTCTTTCCACAGGAACGTGATTTGTTCTGGAACAGCCTGGGCAAAGCCGGGGCGAGAATCTACTTCTGCGGTCACGACCATTTTTACAACCGTGCGCTGATCCCGGATCAGTCCGGCCGCCCGATTCGGCAAATTATTGCCGGAACCGGGGGCGGACCGCTGAAACCCTGGTTGGGCGTATACAAGGACAGCGACAGAGTCAAGGGAGAGTACCATAACGGCGGCCACCATGGATATCTCCTGGTCACGGTGGATGGCCCGCAGGTGACGCTGGCATGGAAAGCCCTGGTGAACCAGGGGGCGATGAATACCTGGCAAACCCTTGATACCTTTACCTATTCCATACAGACAAACAGGTGAAATAAATGCTGAACATCCGTCTTGCCACACCCGATGATGCTCCCGCCATTGCGCGGGTACATATCATTTCCTGGCGGGCTGCCTACCAGGATATCATGCCGGAAGAAAAACTGTACGGTCTGGACTACGTCCGCGTAACCGAATCATTCCGCAAGTCCATTTCATTTGGGGCGGAACATATC
>JAKLHG010000076.1 GCA_022710255.1 Candidatus Hydrogenedentota bacterium | reverse complement strand
ATCCTGATTGCCTGCACAATCACGGCGATATACAGCACGCTCGGGGGCCTGCGGGGAGTACTCTACACGGATTTGTTCCAATTCGTCATGGCCATGGTCGGTGCCATCGGCGCAGCCGTTGTGGCGCTGCGTCTTCCCCAGGTGGGCGGCTTGACCGGTCTGCTGTCGCACCCGGATGTGCAGGGAAAACTGGCGCTGCTTCCCGATTTTACCGCCCCGGACCAGCGTCAGGCATTGATTGCCCTTTTTCTCATGCCCATCATGGTGCAATGGTGGAGTGTTTGGTATCCAGGTTCCGAGCCCGGAGGCGGCAGTTACATCGCGCAGCGCATGCTTGCCGCCAGGAACGAAAATCATGCATTGGGTTCCGTGTTTCTTTTTAACGCTGCCCACTATGCACTTCGCCCCTGGCCCTGGATTATTGTTGCCTTGTGCTCCATTATCATCTATCCGGATCTGAACGCCCTTCGAGAGGCTTTCCCCCATGTTGCATCCCGGGTCAATGACGACATGGGATATTCCGCCATGCTTACGTTTCTACCTGCAGGACTTCTCGGGCTTGTTGTGGCGTCTTTGATTGCCGCCTACATGTCGACGATTTCCACCCACTTGAACTGGGGCGCTTCCTACCTTGTGCATGATTTTTACCGCCGGTTCGTCCGCCCGAACAGCAGTGAATATGAACTGGTGCAGATAGGACGGGTGTTTACCATTCTGCTCATGGTGATGGCAGGCCTGGTCGCCCTGGCCATGGAAAGCGCCTTGGACAACTTTAAAATCATGCTGATGGTGGGCGCGGGTACAGGGCTTATTTTCATCCTGCGCTGGTTCTGGTGGCGCATCAACGCGGCCAGCGAAATCACTGCCATGATTGTTTCTTTTATTGTGGCGGTTTATTTCCGCTTCTTTCATGGACAAGTCGCTTTTATGCTGGCAGAGACCGGCAGTTACAAGGCGGTGGCGGATTTCGCGGGCTTACTCATGAACGACTGGATCCAGTTGCTGTTTACCATAGGAATCACTACAGTGTCCTGGGTGCTGGTGACCTACCTCGCCAAGCCAGTATCCGAAGAGAGCCTGCTCAATTTTTGCCGGACAATCCAACCCGGCGGCCCGGGATGGGCAAGGATAACCGCTCTGCTCGAAAAAGAAGACGTGGCGCCTTCCCGCGCATGGCAAGTTCCCCAGGGTATCTTGTGTATGCTGTTAGGCTGTGTTTCCATTTACTCAGCCCTATTTGCCACGGGATATCTGATCTACGGGCGCTACCTGCTGTGCGCGCTGACGACTTTCCTCGCCGTTGCCGCGTCACTACTGCTGGCCCGCCAGTGGCGCCGCCTGGTTCAATAGCCCGGTACCAGATGGCACGCCTGTAGAAACGATACGCCGGGGCGCATCACCTGACGAATAGGTGTCCTTCCCGCCACCCCTGTTTCCCTATCAGGGGAACAAACCGGCATGCCATGCCGTGTTCCTGTTCGTACAGGTCACCGCGACGCACGATGGTGACAATGTCCTGTATTTTTTCGTTGCCTACCGGCACCACAAGACGTCCGCCTTCCGCCAGCTGCGCCGGCAGGGACGGCGGCACCGTCGGCGCGCCGGCGGTGACCACTATGCCGTCATAGGGCGCTTCTTCCGGAAAGCCGGGAGAACCGTCGTCCGCAATAACGCGCACGTTCGTGCAACCCAAGGACTCCAGCAAAGCACATGCCTCCCGCGCGAGAGCGGGATGCCGCTCGATGGTAACCACCGTTCCCGCAAGCTGCGCCAGGACCGCTGCCTGATATCCGGAACCGGTACCTATTTCCAATATCTTGGCGCCAGGCGCAATTCTCAGCATTTCCGTCATCGCCGCCACCATATAAGGCTGGGAAATGGTCTGTTCGCAAGCAATGGGCAAGGCACAGTCCTTATAGGCATCCAACCATTGGACGCGTGGTACAAACAAATGCCTCGGCGTGTTTCGCATGACGGAAAGGACACGCTCATCCCGTACCCCCCGGGCTGCAATCTGCTTGTCCACCATGAGGGAGCGTTCCACAGGAAAGGCATTGCGTTCTTCTTCCGTGCAATCCATGAATCGCCTTGCTCCGCCGGAGGCACAAGCCACCCGGCACGCTTTGCACCGGGCATTCCGACACCAGAAGGGTATGCCCTCGGCCTTGTTCTTGAAAGTCTAGTACTTTTCCTGATAAAATAACAATCCTCCACATTTCGTGGAAATTTCCATTTCAAAAGGAGCAAGTTTAGTTACATGAGTGAAGAACAACTGGTAACCCAACAAGCCCGGGCCGCGCAACGGGAAATCAAAGTGGATTTCCATGACGACCTGGAGGCCGAACTAGAAGAACAACTCAAAGCAGACAGCATGGCAGCCCTGCTTGAGGAAAAGATCCAAAACTTCAAGGAAGGTGAAGTCGTACGCGGTCGTATCGTAAATATCACCGATGACCGTATCATGGTGGATATAGGATACAAGAGCGAAGGGATTGTGGACCGCTCGGAGTTCATGAATCCTGATGATATCATTCTTGAAGCGGACTACGATTTTTACATCGATGAACCCGAAAATGACATGGGGGCGCCGATTCTCTCCAAGATTAAGGCGGACCGCATCAAAAACTGGGAACATGTGCAGGAAGTCTATAATAATGACGGCGTCATTGAAGGTGTAATTTCCCGTCGCGTCAAGGGCGGCCTCAAGATGGACATCGGTGTGGATGCTTTCATGCCCGCAAGCCAATTGACTTTCCGGCCCACCGGCGATCTTGACCGCTACATCGGCGAAAAGATGGAAGTAAAAATCGTCAAGTTAACGCGCCGGCGCCGCAATGTGGTTGTCAGCCGCCGGCGGCTTCTTGAGGAACTGCGTGCCGAAGAAAAGAAGAAACTGCTTGAGCGCATTGAGGTCGGCAGTATTATCGAGGGCGAAGTCAAAAATATCACTGATTTCGGCGCCTTCGTGGATGTGGGTGGCATTGACGGGTTGCTCCACGTCACCGATATGAGTTGGGGTCGGGTCAAGCATCCTTCCCACCTGGTAAAAGTCGGCGACAAAGTGGAAGTCATGGTGCTAAGTTTTGACCCGGTCAGCGAACGGATTAGCCTTGGTATTAAGCAGAAGAAGGAAAATCCGTGGCTGACGGTAGCCGAGCGCTACCCCGTTGGCTCTATTATGCGCGGACGCGTGGTCACCATGACGGACTACGGCGCCTTCGTGCACCTGGAAGAAGGCGTTGAAGGCATGGTTCACGTCAGTGAAATGAGTTGGACACGCCGCGTACGTTATCCCGGTGAAGTATTGAATGAAGGTGACGAAGTGGACGTGATGGTGCTAAGCGTAGACACGGACGAAGAAAAAATAGCCCTGGGCATCAAGCAAACGATGCCGAATCCATGGAAACAACTGGGCGAGCGGTATCCTGTGGGGTCCACCATCAAGGGCACGGTGCGCAATCTTACGGATTACGGCGCCTTTGTACAAATAGAAGACGGCATTGATGCGCTGCTTCATGTCAGTGATCTATCCTGGACGAAAAAAGTGACCAACCCGGGTGAAATACTGCAAAAAGGTCAGGAAATCGAAGTTCAGGTGCTGAGCATTGACCCGGAATCGGAAAAGATTAGCGTCGGACTTAAACAACTGTTTTCAGATCCTTGGCTTTCCGTGGTGGAAAACTTGCCTATCGGCGCCCATGTCGAAGTGGATATTGTCAAACTGGTTGCCTTCGGCGCCTTTGCCCGCCTTGAAAACGGCGTGGAAGGGCTAATCCATGTCAGCGAGTTGGCCGAAGATCGCGTCAACAAGCCTGAAGATGTTCTCAAGGTCGGTGACCATGTTTCAGCCAAGGTCATCAGCATCAGTCCCGCGGATCGCCGGATAGGACTCAGCATTCGCGAATATCAGCGTGATTTAAACCGCAGCGCGACCGAAGAACATGAACAAGCCTCCGGAAGCGTGGATGTGAACGCTGCCCTGAGCGGTGCTGTGCCTCAGAGCATGATTCAGGCGGGGCGCAGCCTTGCCGATGTGGCTCTCGACCTGATGGCCGCGGTAAACCGGGTTGAAACGGCCCGTGCCGCGGAGCGTGAAGCGAAGGCGGAAGCCGAGGCACTGCAGAAAGCGGAACAGGAAAAGACGGAAGTCTCTCCGGAACCCGTTGAAGAGCCCTCTGATATGCAGGAGCAGGCCGCTCCCGTTGAAGATGCGGAAACTGCCGGCGAGGCCCCCCCCCCGTCTGCCGTATCGGAGGCGCCTGTAGAAGAAACGGCGCCGTATTCTGATAAGGAAATCTGAGTTTACCCATGCAATTCCTGTCAGCGAGCGCCATTAAATCATGGCGCTCGCCTTTCTTTAATCGATACGTGCGCCAAGTCCTGCGACGAATGAATCTCTGCCGAACGCGTCAGGGTTCATTCTCTTGTACGGGTACAAACCCACTCAACTTCTAATGATTTCCGCGCTAACCCGCCAGGTTGTCTGGCTTGCATTCCCGGGAAGAAACCGGAACCCGGCCGTGTTGTAGATTAAATATTCCCCGCGAATTCCGGTTGCTTACGACATAATAGGAGAATCAGCTTATGGTTGGATCGAAACCAAAACGGGCATATAACCATGGCGTTGTCATGAGCGGTGCGGACATGACGCTGCAAGTGCTGGCCGATGAAGGCGTGGATACGATATTCGGCTACAGCGGCGGCGCTATCCTTCCTACTTATGACGCCATTTTCAGATACAATGAAAACCATCCCGATAAACCCATTGAACTGGTCGTTCCGGCTAATGAACAGGGTGCCGGCTTTATGGCGGCCGGGTATGCCCGGTCCACCGGAAAAGTAGGCGTTTTCATGGTCACCTCAGGGCCGGGGGCCACCAACAGCGCCACCCCTATTCGCGACTGCATGGCGGATTCCGTGCCCGTAGTGCTCATCTGCGGCCAGGTGGCACGTGCCGTCATCGGTACCGATGCCTTTCAGGAAGCCCCTGTGTACAGTCTGATGAGTCCTTGCGCCAAACATGTATTTCTCGTCAAGGATCCGACCCAGCTGGCGGCTACGATCCGCACAGCGTTCCAAATCGCCAAAAGCGGCCGGCCCGGCCCGGTGGTCATTGACATTCCCAAAGACGTGCAGAATTGGGAAGGCCCGTATGACAGCGAAAGCGTTTTGCAACTTCATGGATACGGGGAACGAGTCAACGAAATTAAACAAAAGCGAATGCCCGTGGAGACAGCCCGGGATTTCTTGAGAATGCTGAAACGTTCCAAAAAGCCCTTGCTCTATATTGGCGGGGGAGCGGTAATCAGTAACGCCTCCAAAGAAATCCATAAGTTTATGAAACTTTACCAGGTGCCTGCGGTAACCACCTTGATGGGTATCGGTGCGGTGGATACCACGGACGAACTTTGCCTGCACATGCTGGGCATGCACGGAACGGCCTACGCTAATTATGCCGTGGATGACTGCGATTTCCTGATTGCGATTGGAGCACGATTTGACGATCGCGTGGCAGGCGTACCCCGGGCCTTTGCGCCCCATGCCGTGATTGCCCATATTGATATCGACCCTGCGGAGATAGGCAAGGTGAAACCCGTGGACTGGCAATATGTCGGTGATGCCGCATTGGCTTTACGCGACCTGATGGAGGCGGGTAAATCCATTGAAATAAATCACCAGCCCTGGCTGAAAGAAGTTTGCGCCATGAAAAAACGCCATCGGCTCAACTTCAACCGGGACAGCGAGGTTATCCAGCCTCAGGCGGTTCTGGAACTTCTCAATACCTGCACCAAGGGCGACGCTATTATCGTTTCGGGTGTCGGCCAACACCAGATGTTCTGTGCCCAGTATTTTGATTACAAGCATCCCCGCACATGGATAAGCTCCGGAAGCATGGGTACCATGGGGTTTGGCCTGCCCGCCGCTGTTGGCGCGCAAGTGGCCCATCCTGGAAAACTGGTTATTGATGTGGATGGAGACGGCAGTATACGCATGAATATCGGGGAACTGGAAACCTGCACCACGTACAACCTTCCTGTTAAAGTGCTGCTCCTGAACAATTACGGGGACGGAATGGTGGTACAGTGGCAGACCTTATATTATAACGGGCGCTTTTCCGGAACCGACAAATCACTGCGTACCAAAGATTTCGTTAAAACCGCGGAAGCGGACGGCTTCAAATTCTCAAAAAGGGTGTCCACCTACGAAGAATTGAAACCGGCGCTGCAAGCGTTCCTCAAATTCCAAGGCCCCGCATTCCTTGAAGTTGTTACCGATAAACATGCCTTTGTATACCCCATGGTAGGGCCCGGCATGCCTTACAAGGATATGTTGACCGGACCTTATATTGAAAGCCGTGATTCAGGTCCCGTTTCTGAAATTCTTGACACTTCCGATAGTTTTTAGAAGTATCATCAAACAAGAAAAACCAAAATTTATTTAACTTTATTTTGTTATATTAACATATAGTATATTATTTTTCCTGTTGTGGTCTCAAGTAGAATATCCGCTTCATCTGTAACACTGATTAAAGAGCAGTAACATCTGTTTGATACCGCCCCCTAAGAAGTTGAAGTAATGATTTGCTGCGCGTGCTCTATTTTGTGCATATACTAAAATTTTATGGGATGAAATATCAGATAAAATGATATAATAATGACAGGCCAAAGATATTGCCTTGAAGACAGTATTGGCTCCTCTTTCAAGAGGAGTGCGTCTTGTCGGCAAGGAATCATGTCCCGACAAACTTGGTGCATTAGATATGACTCTCTTAAGTCAAACTATCTTGATTGAAGTGCACGGTGCGTGATATTCTTCACGCACTACTTCCAAATTTAGAGGAGGATTAACAGATGAATTTGTCTATCACGGGCCGGCACATGGAGATGACGGATGCGCTCAAAGCGTATATCGAAAACCACGTAAAAAAAATCAAGGGCCATTTTGATAAGGTTATTGACATCAAGGTAGTTCTTGATGTTGAAAAGCACCGCCATATAGCCGAAGTAAATCTTCATGCCAATGGCGTACGTATTCACAGCAAAGAATCTTCAGCGGATATGTATGCCTCGGTGGACGCTGTGATGTTAAAATTAGAAAAGCAGGTGCGCAAGTATAAGGACCGCATTAACCGGCATCAACAACGTCCCGAAAGGCCGGATTTGAGTTACAGCCATGCCATTATCGGTTTTCAGCCGGGCAACGGTGATGAAGAAACAGAGGTTTCGGAAGAAACAGCGCATCACGTTGTCTTGCGCGAAAAATTGCCAATGAAGCCGATGACGGTCGAAGAGGCTGTAATGCAGCTTGAATTGGTGGAAGATATTTTTGTCGTCTTTTCAAATGCCGAAACGTCGCAAATTAACGTGTTGTACGCCCGTGATGACAATACGTACGGATTAATTGAGCCGGCCTATTAGCCCCGGACATCGGACATCCGGCAAGGATGTCCGCCGCAACGGACGAAAGCAGCGGATGGATTTTAAATCCTTAGAAGTAAAACGCAAGCATAGTATTCCTGTTTCCAGACTGCTGGAACATCTTACCCATGATATGGACTTTGAGATGCTGGCCGGTTATCAGGGTACTGGCAAACCGATATATTCCTGGGATGTCAACCGTCCCGGCTTGGCGCTGAGCGGCTATGTGGATTATTTTGCCAATGATCGGGTGCAAATTCTCGGCAACACGGAAATCCATTTCATGGAGCGCATGTCTCCATCGAACCTCGCCACAATGCTGGCGAACATGGTCTCTTTTGAAATTCCCGTGTTTGTATTGTCCCGCCACCTTACACCTCCCCCGGTTTTCCTGGACATGTGCAATCGCAGCGGCATTCCCGTGCTGCGTTCCGCCATGAGCACTGACGAGGTTATTAGCCGAATCATTATTTATTTGAACGATGAATTCGCGCCCGAGACCACAATTCATGGGACTGCGGTAGATGTCTATGGGGTGGGCTGTCTTATCCTTGGCAAAACGGGAATAGGAAAGAGTGAGACGGCGATGGAACTCGTGGAACGGGGCCACCGCCTTATTGCCGACGATCTCGTGGAACTTAAACGCCGTCGCGAAGACTATCTTTACGCACAGACCAACAAAATTGTCAAACATCACATGGAAATCCGCGGGTTGGGCATTGTGGACATCCGCGCACTTTTCGGGGTTGGCCACGTTCGGGACTTCAAGCGTATTGGGCTGGTGGTGGAACTGGAGGACTGGAACAAGGAAAGCTCCTATGACCGGACCGGCTTAACCTATAGCCCGGAAGAAATTCTTGGAGTACGCCTTCCCTACCTTCGCCTTCCGGTGAAACCCGGCCGCAATGTCGCGATTATTATTGAAGTGGCCGCTTTGGACCAGCGATTAAAAGAAATGGGGATCAATTCCGCGCAACAGTTAAACCAGGAAATCATTCAAAGGAACATGCATAGCAACCGATGAACGACTGGATGCGCCGCCAAACGGAAAGGAAGACGGTTTCTGCAGCAGGAGTGCCGAAACCTCTGTTTGACCATGGGAAAGCGTAAACGCCCCGGGAAGAAAAAGCGCAGCACGGTACGCGAGCGGAATTGGGAAGACAACCAGGAGGCGGATTTTTCCCATGACCTGGCGAGACATCGCCGCGCGCTGGCGAAACTCCCCGAACATTCCCTGTACGCGCCCCCGCTTCCTGCGGACCTCACACCGAACGCCACCGTAGTAAGTCATTCCCGCAAGTGGGCTTTTGTGGAATGCGCCCCCCCCAGGTCCGGTAATGCGTTCGATGGGCCTGTTACACGGTTATGCCTGATTGACGAACGGCTCCCGGAAGGCGAAGAATCCCTGCTGGCACCGGGAGACCGCGTGCAAGTGGAGGAATCGGAAGGACAATTCATCGTGCGGGGTGTGGCGTCGCGTAGCACATGGCTTTCCCGGCACACGGGCGGGAAAGGACGCTTGAAGCAACAGATAATTGCCGCCAATGTGGACCTGCTGGTTATCGTTGCAGCTGCGGTTAATCCTCCTTTCCGCCCCGGACTGGTGGACCGCTTTCTGATTGCGGCCCAGCTGGGCGGTGTTACTCCTGTCCTGTGCATCAATAAGATCGATCTCGTGGACCGTGAGCCCGAGGCAACCGATTTATATCGTGAGCTGGGCCTGGAGATATTCATCACCAGCTGTAAAACCGGAAAAGGCCTGGATACCCTGCGCGACCGCCTTGCCGGCCGCATAAGCGTTTTGGCCGGCCATAGCGGGGTGGGGAAATCTTCCCTGCTAAACCGGTTGGATCCCGCGTTGCGCATTGTAACGCGAGAACTGAGTGAAGCAACAAACAGAGGGCGGCACGCCACCACTTCGGCGGCGCTCTACGAACTTCGGGGCGGCATCCGTATCATCGACACGCCCGGCATTCGTTCTTTGGGATTATGGGATGTCACCCCGGAAGAAGTGTCCTTTTATTTTCCCGAAATTGCGGCACTGAGCACCCACTGCAAATACAGAAACTGCACCCACATCCATGAACTGACGTGCGCCGTGCGACAGGCAGTCGATCAGGGCGCACTGCCATCGCAACGCTACCAATCCTATAAACGTGTACGTACCGCGCTTGAGACTGAAGACACCCGGAGTTAAAAGGCTTTCTGGGATATAGACCAACCTCACCTCTGTAAACCAGAGCAGGGCATTGAAGACGTGTTTTGTTCTGCCACGTGCATATCACACTTATGTGCTTTCACTTCAGACCGATTTTACCCCAACGGCATATCGATGGGTTCCACTCCATCCGGTCTGCGGCAATCACATTCCTGACTGCCTGTTCTCTTGTCACGCAGTAAAGACGCTTGTTCCCCGGACACACGCCCGCGTCTCTCCTCAGGCAGCCCGGAAGGGTGTTATTGCTCCGGTTCTTTTGTGCTTCTGTCAGGCCCCAGCATGCTTTCCGGCCGCACCAACGCGTCGAATTCTTCCGGGGAAAGCAGTTGCAGTTCCTCGGCAGCTTCTCGCAGGGTCATGTTGCGCGTATAGGCATGACGCGCGATACGCGCGGCATTGTCATATCCAATCACGGTATTCAGGGCCGTCACCAGCATCAGGGAATTTTTCAGGTGGGTATTGATGCGCGCCACATCGGGTTCCAGGCCCTGAATGCAGCGTGAGCAAAATGAAGATGCGGCATCAGCAAGCAACGTAACGGACTGCAGCACGTTATAGATAATTACGGGTTTGAACACATTGAGTTCAAAGTTTCCTGAAGCGCCGGCCATATTGACGGTGACATCGTTTCCCAGCACTTGGGCCGCCACCATGGTCACCGCTTCGCATTGGGTAGGGTTGACTTTTCCGGGCATGATGGATGAACCGGGTTCATTTTCCGGCAATTTCAGTTCTCCGATACCGCACCTTGGGCCGCTCCCCAGCCAGCGGATATCATTGGCGATTTTCATCAGGGAGACGGCGACTGTTTTCAGCGCGCCATGGGCCATGACAAGCGCGTCATGGGCAGCCAAGGCCTCGAACTTGTTGGGCGCCTCCCGAAGCGGCAAATGCAGCATTCCGCACAATACGACTGCCACACGCTGCCCGAATCCCGCCGGGGTATTCAGGCCGGTCCCGACCGCGGTGCCGCCCAGGGCAAGATCACACAGGGCGGGAAAAATTTGTTCAACCCGTTCGCATCCCAGTGCAACTTGGCGGGCGTATCCCGAAAACTCCTGGCCCAGGGTAAGCGGCGTGGCGTCCATGAGATGCGTCCGACCGATTTTAATAATGGCATCGAAAGCAAGTGATTTATCTCGCAAAGCGCTTGCAAGCGACTTCAACGCGGGAAGAAGCCTTTCAGAAACCGCCTTCGCTGCGGCAATATTCATGGCGGCCGGAAAAACATCATTTGACGACTGGCTCATGTTCACATGGTCATTGGGATGCACCGGAGATTTGGAGCCTTTGATGCCGCCCAAAAGTTCAATAGCCCGGTTCGCGATGACCTCGTTCACATTCATGTTCGTCTGGGTGCCGCTGCCTGTTTGCCACACGGAGAGGGGAAATTCCGCATCCAAGACGCCTGTGGAGACTTGCCGGGCCGCCTTGATGACAACCCCGCCCCGTTGCGCATCCAACAAACCCAGTTCCTGATTGACAACGGCGGCGGCTTCCTTGATATACGCGAGGGCATGGATAACCTCCAATGGCATTCGTTCCGCACCAATGGAAAAGTTTATCAAGGAACGGGCTGTCTGCCCCCCGTAGTAGCTATCCTTTG